>CAWVWK010000116.1:0-8222 GCA_963933725.1 uncultured Colwellia sp. | reverse complement strand
GGGTTCAACAAGGCATTCCACCTCTGGCTTTTGAACAGCATATATATGCTACGGATGGGGCAGGTTGGATAAAAGTTAATGGCCGAGATCGCTATGAAGGAGACAGCATCGCTGATGGGCTTATTTTGGATGAGATTCTTCCTCAAAAAGTTATTTTGACCTATCGCGGTGAAAAGTTTAGCTTACCTGCTCTAATTAATTGGCAATAACCCCCCTTTAAAGTTCTTATCAGTCTATAACTATCTATTCAACCTGAACTCGGCTTAACACATACTTCTCTAGCAGTTATTTTTCCTAGCTTCTGCGTTAAATTCATTTGCAATAGGCTAACTATTGACGCATGAAGTTGCTTTGAATTAAGAAAAAATATCAAGGCAACACACCTGTCGATGCACCCAAATGGTCTGCTTCTTTATGGAGTCGGTATGAGCTAACTCAGAGTGTAGCTTTAAATGCGGGGGTATTTTATCAAGGTGAGCGCTTTGCTGATAGTGCAAACACCAGCACAAAAGATGCATTTACGCGTGTAGATGTAGGTGCAACTTATTCAACTAAGGTTGCTGGCCAAGACATGAGCTTTAGACTTAACATTGCTAACTTATTTGATGCTGACTATTTAGAAGGTGGCGGTACAAATAATGTAACCATTGGAGAAGAAAGGACAGTACGTATTGAGGCTAAAATAAGTTTTTAAGGCAGGGCTAAAAAATGCATTGAAGCAATACCTTTAAGTAATGCCTTTAAGTAATACCTTTAAGCAATACCTTTTGATTATGGCTTTTAAATAAGACCTATTAAAAGTATAAAACCAACAAGTGAATGACAAAATTTTACAGAATTGGATTGGTTTCTTCATTCGTGTCAACATGCAATTAGATTACCTACTACAATACACCCATATGTAGAAGCGTACGCTAGAGATAAATCAGTTTATTTAACAACAGAGTTATTGGCTGGCCAAGCATACTTTATAGCATAAATATTTCTAGTAAGTAAACTTACTAGAAATATAATAAAGAGACCTGTTTTTATAAGGTTTTTCTTCATTTAAGAGGGTGTTTTTTTACTTTAAAACGGTCGTCAATATCATGATAACTCATTCATAAGGTATTAATACCGCCTGTTATCAGATTTAATTCGGCTTGAAATTAAAATTTGTTGCTGAGAATGTACCAATTGTCTTGCCAAAAAAGTTATTTCCCCCTAATATCTTTAGCCTATTCGTATTATTTACAGTCGGCAGTAAAATGAACTTATCTAATAAAAAGTACAATAAAAATCATATGTCTCTGATGAAGTGGACTTTAGTAGCCTTAACTTTTTCTTTTTTTACAAATGTAACTCAAGCACAAGAGGGCGATGAAGAAGTGAGCCCAGCAGTTACCCCTGCGTTTGAAAGTCCGCAAAACGGTTATATTTCCGATGATTTATTTATTTATATGCATGCAGGCCCGGGTACTAATTATCGTATTTTAGGAACCATAAACGCTGGCGATGCAATAAAAGTTACGGGAAAATCTGAAAAAGGTTACAGTGAAATTATCGATTCGAAGAACCGTAAAACATGGGTTGAAAATAAGTATGTTTCTTTGAAACCAAGCATACGTATTGCAATGAAGACATTACAAAGTGAGTTAACTCAATCGAAAAAATTTTTGAATCAAAATGATGGTAAAGTAAACGAACTTAAAAGTGAATTAGATTCTACACAAGCCAAAAATAAAGAGCTAGTGACAAAGCTTGAGGCGCTAAACAAAACACTGGCACAAACTCAAAGTAAAGTAAAAGACCAAGACACTAACATTAAAAAACAATGGTTTTTTAATGGTGCTATTGTTTTAGCATTAGGCTTACTACTCGGCTTATTATTACCTAAATTCTTCTCTCCAAAGCGTAGTGGCATGAATAGCTGGAGTTAACATCAGCATCAAGCTAATAGTTTCATGTTAGTCAAAAAATACTGGATACCTGTCATCGATAGGTTCCAGTATTTTTAGTTTTAGTGTTGAAGTTTATTTTGTTGAAACCTTAAGCCATTCATCAGGTAGAATGCCAAGCGAATCGCTGTAATGAATCCATTTGTTGGGTGCTATTACTATTTTGTTCGGGTTGTTATTAAGCCATGCCCCCCACCAACTAAAGCTGCTATTGGCGATGATATTATGTTTACATAAGCTCATTAGGTGCATATCTTCAAAAGACTTTTCACCTGAGTTCCAATCAATATACCTTGCATTATCTACTTTAATATTTTCCTTACACCAATCCATATCATCTGAAAAGATGACATAAAGAGGTTTTTTTACTAATGTTTCAATTTTGGCGATAGCATTCTTGTAATAAGGTAAATCACATATCCCACCTAATGCTTTATGCGTTAGGTAATCGCCGCGTCTAATATGTATCGATACGGTTTCAAAGTCTTTTATTTCATTAACGAGATTAATGCTTTTATCAGATGAAAAGTTTGGAAAGATTAACTTTTCTCGAATTAAACTTTCTACATCATCAAAGTACTTGGGACACTGCCAAGGACCTCTGTAGTAAATATTGGTGTTTGGCGTGCCAAAGTTGTCTGGGTGATATGAAAAGTGTTGATTCTTTTTTTCTTTTATATAAGTGGAATTTAAAAAAGGTAAATGTTTACTGAGTTCTTTTTTTATTTTTGTAAAAAAATTTTTAGTGCCTTGTAGCGTTTTCTTTTCTTCAAGTGTGCAGTAATTAGCATTTAAATTAAAAATATGCTCTAATTCAAAGCCGTTATGAAGTGCATAGCTTTCCATATCAAAAGCGTCGAGCTTTGTTTGTTCTTCAAATTTGTTTTGTATGGCTAGAAAAAAAGCATATTGAAACATTTGATTGCCTAAGCCACCACAAATTCTAACAACTTTCATTGATGTTATTCCTTAATTAAATATGTTTTCATTTTACACTGAAATGTAGCTTTAATCATAAATTAAACGAGATTTAATAGAAACTAAGCAGTATAATTTGGTAAGTATACTTTTATGTAATGCGCTTTACGTAAAAGTATTAAATTTATTTCTAAAAGTGGCAAATTTTGTCCTGGGTATTTAATCACGAATAGCAAATAAGTTTTATTCATGATAAAGATTGGTCTGAAACAAGGTTGTTAACTTATAATACTCGAATCAGTGCCTTAAAAGATGCTTTAAATCAAGAAAAGGTGCTACTTATTCGTTGGGATATGAAAGCGCCTTTTCATAATGATCATAATCATAGAGAACATGAAAAACGTGATGTTGAATACTTCGGACAACAGGATTCACTAGAATCTATTTATCAGATTAAAGATCTTTGCAATGAAAAATATAACGGCACAATCGATTTACTTATATTGCATGCAGACGAGATAGAAGAAAGTAGCAAGCGGGCAGATGTTTTATATCATCAAATTGATGTGAACAAAGCCAAAAAAGGAGGCAAAGTATGGAAGCACCCTTCAGTTAAAAAAGCATGGGATCATTATGCCATTAGAAAAGCATTAAAAAAAATCAAGGTAACACTACGTAATAACCCAAATAAACGTAGCTTACTCGAAAAGATTAAATACATTTCTTACTAACAACCAAAGAGTTAATGATTGATGAAAATATTAGTTATTCCTAACAGAGGTCGCTCATATAATGCTGTTCGCCCTGAAGCAGAATGTTATATTGGCCTTGCAAAGGCTGGTCATGATGTAACGGTGATGTCTAGCCCAACGAATGCTTATGTTGATGAGTATCATAAGTCTTCTGTTAAGTTTATTCCATTGAATAATTTAAAAAAGCATAGTTTTTCTGTTATAAAGCAAATTCATCAGTATATTAAAAAACACCATATTGATATTGTTTATGCTACGGAGTCGAAAGGTATTCCTAATGCCGCCTTTGCTTGTATTGGCACGAAGGCTAAGATGATTACTTACCGGGGGACATCAGGTGGAATGTATAAGACAGATCCAAGTAATTATTTGTGTATGCTACACCCAAGAATTGATGGTGTTATTTGTGTATCAACTCCAGTCACAGAAAATGTCAAAGCAAAAGTTAGACATGCAATTAAAGACAAAGTAGAAACAATTTATAAAGGCCATGATTTAAGTTGGTATTCAGAGCCAGCAGTTGATTTGACCACGATAGGCAGCGATTCAAAATATTTCAATATAATTTGTGTAGGTAGCCCACGTCCTCATAAAGGTACTCATATATTATTACAAGCAGCTAAAGCACTTAGTGATATTCAAAAAATAAGAATTATTCTGGTAGGTGATAACTTACAATCAGAAAATTTTACCCAGTTAATCGAAAACTCTGGGATGAAAGAGCGAATTATTTTAACAGGCTTTAGAAGTGATGTGCCAGCATTAGCCAAAGCATGTGATTTACTGATTTTACCTTCTTTAAGCAAAGAAGGCTTAACAAGAACGGTATTAGAGTCTTTATCAAATGGAACACCGGTTGTTTCGTCTGCTAATGATGGTGTTCTTGAGTCGATAGAAGATGGTGTTAACGGTTATATAGTACCTATTGGTGATGCAAACGCTATTGCAGACAAAGTACGGATGTTATTTAATGAGCCTGATAAATTAGCTGAAATATCCGGTAATGCTCAAGAGATCATTAAAACAAAAATGTCACATGCTAAAACAGTAGAGCATATGGAATCGTATTTTCAAGCACTGCTTTAATTTTTAGCCGTGGCTTTCTCAAATGAATTCGGTTTAATATGCATATATTAAGCCGAGCATAGGTTATTTAATTTGAAATATTTACAATAACCACCAAGCAGTTATACAATACATAGGCTTTAATGTATGAAGTGTAGGCGTGGTTCGCTAATATTCCATATAAACTCCTTTAAAAAATATTTATCAGGGCTCCGATTGAAATTTTTAATACTTGTCTTTTACGTTATTCTTTCATCTATTTCTTTTACTTCACTAGCGAAAGGTGTTTCTCCATATCTGCCTCTACAATTAGATCCAACCGTAGAATTAGAAATACAACGTCTAGCAACAGTTGCAAAGCTTCCTTTACTTACAAAACCTTACCATATAGCAACAGTTCATCGTTATTTAAAAAAAATATCACGGAGCCATCCAACTCTATATAATCGCTTAAATAAATATATGAAGCGCTATAAAAAGTCTGCCGCAATTACTCATGCAAAGGCCGAAATCAGTTATGCTAATATCGAAAATGTTTTGCTAGCCAACCAACGAGGCCAAATGCTTGATGCAAATTACAACGTGTCGTTAAATGGCTTTTGGCAAGCTAATGAATATATGATTGTTAATGGTGGTGGTCGATATTATGAGAATGGTGATTACATTGGTAACAGTTTTGTTTCATTAGGCTGGGACTTCTTCCAAGTCGATATCGGTTATAGAGAACATTGGATCTCACCATTTCAAGATGGGGCAGTATTACTTTCTACTGCCGCGAAACCACCTGTTAACGTGACAATTAGCAACCCAACGTTATTAACTGATTTTAATATTAAGTATGAAATGTCTATCGGCATATTAGAAACACAGGAGGGTATTCAATTTGATCGCGATGAACCTCCAGTATCTGGCGAACCTGCTTTGTTAATGATGCATCTAAGTGCACAGCCTTTTGACTGGTGGACTATAGGTTTGAATCGTACGTTTCAGTTTGGTGGTGATGAATCTGTCACACTTTCTGATATTTGGCAAGCTATAATAGATCCAGTTAATGCTGATAACTGTGGTGGTAACGGAACTGAATTACAAGACTGTAGCCAAGAGTTTGGTAATCAACAAGCCTCGATTACTAATAAATTTGATGTGAGCTTATTTGATATTCCCTTTTCCATGTACTATGAGTATGCAGGCGAAGACACAAATAATTATACTAATTATAGACTAGCAAATTTGGCAAACAGCTTTGGTGTTTTTTTCCCATATTTGTCTGATTCAATGGCGTTAAATATCGAGTTCACTACATTTCAAAAGGCTTGGTATACTCATCATATTTACGCTGAAGGCTATTCAAATGATGGTGTTAAAATGGGCCACTGGTGGGGGAATATGAAAAACCCTAAAGATGGCATCGGTGGTGAATCTGGGAGTGTTCGTTTTGACTGGCAACTCCAAAACGATGCTCAACTTACTATACTTTATCGTACTGCTAACTTTAATGAATCAAGATATGAAGAATACAATCTCTCTCATGATGTTGAGCTCAAATATGTTAAAGCGTTAGGTGTAGCCTTTTTAGGGGTTACAATTCAGGCAGGTGAAACCAATTTAGGTGATACCTATGCCCGAAGTAGCGTTTCATATACATGGTAAACCTTTATTTACATAAAAAATTAGGATAAATCAATGAGAGTTATAACCTTTGGAACTTATGATATTTTCCATGTAGGGCATGTAAATATCATCGAGCGAGCTAAGCTTCATGGCATTCATCTTATTGTTGGTGTTTCTTCTGATAAGTTAAATATTTCAAAAAAGGGTAGGCCTCCAGTTTACAGTGAAGAAGATAGAATGCATATTATTCGTTCTATGCGATGTGTTGATGAAGTCTTTTTAGAAGAGTCGCTTGAATTAAAGGCAGAATATATAAAATACTACAATGCTGATATTTTAGTAATGGGGGATGATTGGCAAGGCAAGTTTGATCATTTAAAAGATATTTGCCAAGTTATTTATTTACCGCGAACTCCTTCTATTTCTACCACTGAAATCATAGAAGTTGTAAAAACTAAACGTACATAAAGCCCCATATCTAATGACTAAAAAATCTAATGACTAAAAAACGCTACCTTTTTTATATTGCCCATAATTATGCTTTTGAAATATTAAGGCCTTTACAAGAAGTCATTCTTTCTCAGGAAGATGAAGTAATGTGGCTTCCTGTTGGTAAAGAAATTCAATTTAATTACTTTCTCCCAGAGGATAATGTACTGGCTTGTATCGATGATGCAAGAGCTTACAATCCGCAAGCCACTTTTGCGCCTGGTAATGAGATTCCACACTTTATTCCCGGCTTAAAAGTTCAAATATTTCACGGTTTAGAATGGAAAAAGAAAGGTCATTTTGTAATTAGAGATTTTTTTGATTTATATTGTACGCAGGGGCCAGCAACAACGGGACGATTTAATCAATTAAAGGACAAGCACGGTTTCTTTGATGTAGTTGAAACTGGCTGGTCAAAACTTGATACCTTATTTAATGCAGAGCCTCTAGCTATTAAAAATAACGGTAAAAAAGTGATCTTATATGCGCCGACTTTTTCACCTAATTTAACATCTGCACCAGCTTTATTTGATAAAATAAAAGCATTAAACGAATCGAAGCAATATCACTGGATTGTTAAGTTTCATCCTAAAATGGCTAAAGACTGGGTAGAAAAGTATAAGCAATTAGAAAACAAACATTTTGAGGTGATTGAGACAGCCTCTATAAACAATATATTGCAAACCGCTGATATCATGGTTTCTGATACCTCTTCGGTGATTGGAGAGTTTTCATTACTGAATAAAGCAACTGTTAGTTTAAATAACAAAACACCCGGTAATTATTTGGTCAATATTCAAAATGCCGATATGCTAGAAGCTGCCATAGCAAAGGCACTAACACCAACACCGGTTTTGAGCCAAAATATAAAAGACTATGCCGATGATATTCATCCCTACAGAGATGGGAGATCTGCGCAAAGAATTTTAATGGCAACAGAAAATATGATTGAAAATGGTAAATTAGCGACCAGAAGTAAACCACTTAATTTATTTAGAAATTTGAAACAAAGAAGAAAGTTGGGCTATTGGCGACCTTAATCTCAGCGTGATAGACAAACTGAATCGAACTCGATCTGAACTGAGCTTGGGTTTAGTTGAATATACACCTTAATCCGGTTTAACTTAGTAAGAGTACTCTCGCCTTTGTCAATTTTCGCCACGTATAATTATAAATCGCCTACTTAAAGAACAACAGGTGTGCGCTTGAAATATGTGTCAAAAGTAGCAGGGATTTAAAAAATAAGACCCATTTAAACAATAATTTATAAGTGTTCAAACAAAAAAATCATCGTATTTATTAAAATAACTATTGACAACAATAGAGTAAATACGCTATTAATAGTTAATCATATTTTCTCTTCACTACTTAGTATTAAAAGTTAACAATTAAAACAGTATGAAAAAGACTTATTCACTCACTAAGCTCAACCTCCTCCTCTCACTTTTTG
>CAWVWK010000115.1:0-8226 GCA_963933725.1 uncultured Colwellia sp. | reverse complement strand
ACTTTCGATCTATCTCTATCTCTATCTCTATCTCTATCTCTATCTCTATCTCTATCTCGCTCGCTTTCCGTTTCTCGATTCCGCTTCTTCTTACATTCTAAAAATACCAAACTTGGTATCTTCAATTTCTTTATTTAATGCAGCTGAAATGGCTAAGCCTAATACTTGTCGAGTGTCTTTAGGATCTAAAATACCATCATCCCAAAGCCGGGCTGAGGCATAGTAGGGGTGGCCTTGATGTTCATAATTATCAATAATGGGTTGTTTAAAGTTTTGTTCTTCTTCTTGTGACCAATACTCACCAAGCTTTTCTTTTTTATCACGGGTAACTTGTGCCATTACACCAGCCGCTTGTTCTCCGCCCATTACTGAAATACGCGCATTTGGCCACATAAATAAGAAACGGGGATCGTAAGCACGACCACACATACCGTAGTTTCCAGCGCCAAAACTACCACCAATAAGAACGGTGAATTTAGGAACTTGTGCTGTAGCAACAGCCGTTACCATTTTAGCGCCATGTTTTGCAATACCACCTGATTCATACTGCTTACCCACCATAAAACCAGTAATGTTTTGTAAAAATACGAGCGGTATTTTTCGTGTGGCACATAGCTGAATAAAATGAGCTCCTTTTTCAGCAGACTCACCAAAAAGCACACCATTATTCGCAACGATACCCACTGGGTAACCATGTATTTTACTAAATCCACATACTAAGGTTGAGCCATAAAGCGCCTTGAATTCATCAAATTCACTACCATCAACTATACGCGCTATCACTTCTTTGATATCAAAAGGTTTACGTGTGTCTTTTGGAATGATGCCATAAATTTCCTTAGCATTGAAAAGCGGCTCTTTAACACCATTGATGTTATCGAGAAACATATTAACGGGTTTCACTCGGTTAAGATTACTAATGGCATTTCGAGCTATTTCAAGCGCATGATGATCGTTTTGAGCAAAGTGATCCGTAACCCCAGAAGTACGACAGTGAACATCGGCGCCACCTAAGTCTTCTGCACTAACCACTTCGCCTGTAGCGGCTTTTACCAGCGGTGGACCCGCTAGGAAAATGGTACCTTGTTCTTTAACAATAATAGACTCATCAGCCATAGCGGGTACATAGGCTCCACCTGCGGTACAAGAGCCCATTACCACCGCTATTTGAGGAATATTGTGCGCCGACATATTGGCTTGATTGAAAAATATACGGCCAAAATGTTCTTTATCGGGAAATACATCATCTTGATTGGGTAGGTTAGCTCCACCAGAGTCAACCAAATAAATACAAGGCAGATTATTTTCTTGTGCAATAGCTTGTGCTCTGAGGTGTTTTTTTACTGTTAGCGGGTAATAAGTGCCACCTTTTACCGTAGCATCGTTGGCAACAATCACACATTCTTGCCCTGCAACACGGCCAATACCGGTGATGATGCCAGCACAGGGCACATTATCTTGGTATACCTTATAAGCGGCAAGCTGCGAAAACTCTAAAAATGGAGAGCCTTCATCAAGCAAAGCATTGACACGATCTCTGGGTAATAATTTACCTCGTGCAAGGTGACGCTCATTACTTTTTGTGCCACCGCCATGTTTAATTGCTTCAACCTTTTCAACAAGGTCGTCAACCTGTGCCTGCATATGCTTGGCATTTTCAATAAAGTCCTGGCTATTTGGGTTTACTTTGCTTCCGACTGTACGGTTAGAATTTGCTTGGTTATTTAGCATTGTTTTCTCACTTTAAATAAGGGGCTGTTGATCTTTCATTTAAGCCTCTGCTATAGGCTATTTTTTAAGATAACAAAGCGTAAATAGTGCTATGTAGTTATTCTACTTTAACTGTTTTTAATGATGTTAGGTTGAAAACTAGCGATAGCCCTTCAGGCTGCCTCGATTAACCTCTTTTTCAAGAGCAACACAGCTGTAAACAGAAAGGTCAATAGGCCCTAAACCGACTCATTAAATAACTCACGGCCAATTAACATGCGTCGAATTTCAGATGTACCAGCACCAATTTCATATAGTTTAGCGTCACGTAATAATCTGCCGGCTGGAAATTCATTAATATAGCCATTACCACCAAGCAGTTGAATGGTATCTAAGGCCATTTTCGTCGCCAACTCTGCTGCATACAAAATAACACCAGCAGCATCTTTACGGGTTGTTTCACCTCTATCACAAGCCGCAGCAACCATATAAGCATACGATTTAGCCGCATTCATTTGTGTGTACATATCAGCAATTTTGCCTTGTACAAGTTGAAATTCACCAATGGATTGACCGAATTGTTTTCTGTCATGAATATAAGGAACGACCAAGTCCATACATGCATCCATAATACCCAGAGAGCCACCAGATAAAACAACACGTTCATAATCTAACCCCGACATTAAAACGCGAACGCCTTTACCTTCAACACCTAAAATATTTTCGGCAGGCACTTCACAGTCTTGAAACACAAGCTCACAGGTATTTGAACCACGCATGCCTAATTTATCGAGTTTTTGATGGCGACTAAAGCCAGGGTAGTCACGTTCAACAATAAAAGCGGTAATGCCTTTTGAACCAGCATTGATATCTGTTTTGGCGTAAATAATAAAAACGTCGGCATCGGGGCCATTGGTAATCCACATTTTGTTGCCGTTTAAAATGTATTTATCGCCTTTTTTCTCTGCTTTAAGATTCATGCTAACAACATCAGAACCAGCATTAGGCTCACTCATCGCAAGTGCGCCAACATGTTCGCCAGAACAAAGCTTAGGAAGATATTTTAGTTTTTGTTCATGAGAGCCATTTTTACGTAATTGATTAAGGCATAAATTCGACATTGCGCCATAACTTAAACCTACAGAAGCGGATGCACGGCTTATCTCTTGCATCGCAATGATATGTTCTAAATAGCCTAAACCAGAGCCACCATATTCTTCTTCAACGGTCATACCTAACAAGCCCATATCACCGAACTTTTTCCATAAGTCATCTGGAAACTCGTTGTCTAAGTCAATTTTTTCAGCGCGAGGTGCAATTTCAGTGCGAGCAAAAGCGTTAACCTGAGATTGAATCATGTCAACCGTTTCGCCTAAATTAAAATTAAATGGTTTGTAGCTTGAAATCATGAGTATTCCTATTATTAAGGTCTTTATTTTTAAATGGTGCTATTTACTTATTCTGAGTAACTATTTAGGACTTTTTTACAATTAGTCTCAAGTTCATCTAGTTCAATGAGTACGGCATTGATATCGTCAAGTTGCAGTTTTAAATCTGTCTTTTTCTGAGCTATTAAGTCCATCATGGTAATTAATTGCTTTACGCTGGATTTATCGGCATCGTATAAATCAAACAGCTTGCCCGTTTCTGCCAAAGAAAAACCTAATCGTTTACCTCTAAGAATAAGCTTTAATCTTACTCTGTCGCCTTGGTTGTAAATCCTCGTTTGACCTTTTCGCTCTGGAGAAAGCAAATTTTGATCTTCATAAAAACGGATGCTACGGGTTGTAATATCGAATTCTTTCGATAATTCACTGATGGAATATGTTTTGTTGACTGTCATAGTTTTGTCATTACGATTTTAATATATTATTTACACTACAGTAAGTTTACGTAAACGTAAAGTTTTTGTGCTGGTTTAGTGGGCTTGTTATGAAATTTCATGTCATCAATAATAGGTGTAAGCCAATATTTGTAAGGATTTTTATACAGATTCTTTGCGTTGAGTGTATTAAGTTAATAAGTTTACGTTGGCGTAAAGCTAGTGATGAGGTAGTCTAAAGAGAATATGAATTAAGACACTATTATAAATGTCTTTTAAATCTAGTCCTAAATCTTGTGCTCGCACTTGTTTAAATTCTGCTTTCATGGAGAAAAGTAATGTTATCAAATGACCCTATTGTTATTGTATCTGCTGTAAGAACCCCAATGGGAGGCTTTAATGGTTGTTTTTCAAGTTTAACCGCGCCAGAACTTGGTGGTGCGGCGATTCGCGCTGCTGTTGAGCAGTCGGGTTTACCCGATGACAATATTGATGAAGTTATTATGGGCTGTGTTTTATCGGCAGGCCTTAAACAAGCACCGGCAAGACAAGCCTCTATCGAAGCAAAATTACCATTGTCGACTGTAGCTACCACCATTAATAAAGTATGTGGCTCAGGCATGAAAGCAGCTATGCAGGGTCATGATGCAATAATTGCAGGGTCTGCTGATGTGTTAGTTGTAGGGGGCATGGAAAGTATGACCAACGCACCTTATCTTCTGCCTAAAGCGCGAAGTGGTATGCGTATGGGGCATGGTCAAGTGCTGGACCATATGATGGTTGACGGTCTTGAAAATGCATATGACGGTGTATCTATGGGGTGTTTTGCTCAAGATACGGCCGACCAAGAAGCATTTACACGAGAAGCGATGGATGAGTTTGCTATTAGATCTTTATCTCGTGCTAATCAAGCCATTGAATCAGGCTATTTTAAAAATGAAATTACGCCGATTACTGTATCAAGCCGTCGTGGTGATTTGATCATTGAAAATGACGAACAACCAGGTAATGCTCGCCCTGATAAAATACCTTCTTTGCGTGCAGCATTTACAAGAGATGGCACGATTACTGCGGCAAACTCTAGCTCTATTTCAGATGGTGCAGCAGCGTTAGTCATGATGAAACTTTCTCAAGCCAAAGAAAAAGGGCTAACACCTTTGTGTAAAATTGTTGCGCATGCAACTCACGCTCAAGCCCCAGAAACGTTTACGGCTGCGCCAGTAGGGGCGATGAATAAATTGCTCAACAAAGCAGGCTGGACTTTAAATGATGTTGATTTATTTGAAATTAATGAAGCCTTTGCCATGGTAACCATGCTGGCTGTTAAATCGTTGTCATTAGATATTAACAAAGTAAACATTCACGGTGGTGCTTGTGCGCTAGGCCATCCGCTAGGTGCGAGTGGTGCGCGTATTATGGTGACACTGATTCACGCCCTTAAAAATAAGCAGCTATCTAAAGGCGTTGCCTCACTTTGTATTGGTGGTGGTGAAGCGACTGCGATTGCTATTGAAATGATGTAAGAGCAAGTTACGAGATGTGAGAAGCGAGATCTGAGAAGCGGTATGTGATAAGCGAGATGTGAGTGCCACTACTCGATTCCCGATTCTAGTTTCTCGTGTCTTCACTTCTCACTTATTTTAAAAGAGTTTAAACGGGAATAAATAATGAATTTTGATCTTAATGAAGACCAGCAAATGTATGTTGATTTAGCGAAGCAGTTTAGTGATAGTGAGTTATTGCCAAATGCTGCTCACTGGGATCAAAACCATATATTCCCTAAAGATGTTTTAACAAAAGCGGGAGAGCTAGGTTTTTGTGGTTTATATGCGCCTCAATCTGAAGGTGGTCTTGGTTTAAGCCGTTTAGATTCATCGCTTATTTTCGAACAACTGGCGATGGGTTGTACGACGACGACGGCCATGATGACCATTCATAATATGGCAACATGGATGATTGCAACCTGGGGCAGTGATCTTGTTAAATCAACTTGGTGTCCAAGCTTAGTGACAGGAGAAAAGCTAGCTTCTTATTGCTTAACCGAACCGGGCAGTGGCTCTGATGCTGCATCGCTTAGAACGACTGCTAAGCAAGACAATAATAATTATCTTATTAATGGTAGCAAAATGTTTATATCGGGCGCAGGTGAAACCGATGTTCTCGTCGTTATGGTAAGAACAGGAGAAGCTGGTGCAAAAGGTGTTTCAGCCGTCGTTGTACCGAGTGACGCAGAAGGTGTTATTTATGGTAAAGCAGAAGAAAAAATGGGTTGGAATGCTCAACCGACAAGGCTTGTAACCTTTGATAATGTTTGTATTCCTCAAGATAATCTCTTAGCAACAGAAGGTGAAGGTTTCTCTTTAGCCATGAAAGGCTTAGACGGTGGACGTATTAACATCGCAACATGCTCTATTGGTACCGCACAGCAAGCACTCAATACTGCTATTGACTATATGCAAGAAAGACAGCAATTTGGTAAGCCTATAGCTGCATTTCAAGGTTTACAATTTAAATTAGCGGATATGGCAACAGAGCTCGTAGCAGCAAGGCAATTAGTTCGCTTAGCGGCTTATAAGCTCGATAATAACAATGTTGAAAAAACAGCCTACTGTGCGATGGCAAAACGCTTTGCAACCGATATTGGTTTCCAAGTTTGTGATGCTGCACTGCAAATTCATGGTGGCTATGGTTATATAAAAGAATATCCCCTTGAAAGGCATTTTAGAGATACGAGGGTCCATCAAATACTTGAAGGGACAAACGAAATTATGCGCGTTATTATCGCAAGACGATTATTAACACAAACTGCTGGAAAGTTATTGTAAGCAAAATAGCGAGCAGAGAAAATTTAGAAAAGGAAACTGTAATGGCAGAAGTTGTATTATTTGAAGAATTAGCCTGTGATAACCAGTTAAAAATAGGTGTTGTTACACTTAACTCGCCTCGTTCATTGAACGCATTAAGTGGTGAGATGATTGACCTTGTTCTGCCACAGTTAAGCCAATGGAAAGCAAAAGCAGATATCGTTGCCGTGTTTATTCAAGGCGAAGGAGAAAAAGCTTTTTGCGCCGGTGGTGACATTGTGCATATGTACAATGCGATGACTCAAGGTCGAAGTGCACATGAACAGAATGACTTACTTGTACAAGAAAACTATACACCAGAGCGGTTAGCAAAACTTGCTAACACTGCCAATGGCTCAGGTAAAATAGAAGCTTACTTTACCAAAGAATATCAATTAGATTATCTTATTCACACCTTTGAAAAGCCTTTTATCGTTTGGGGAAATGGCATTGTTATGGGAGGCGGTTTAGGTTTGATGGTAGGTGGTAGCCATCGTATTGTTACCGAAAATTCTCGTATTGCCATGCCTGAAACGGGTATAGGGCTATATCCTGATGTTGGTGCAAGTTACTTTTTAAATAAAATGAAGCCTGGTGTTGGCTTATTTCTTGGATTAACGGGTGCTTCCATAAATGCCATGGATGCTTTGTATTCTAAACTAGCAGATAATTTTGTAGAGCACCGTTTAAAATCAGACTTTGTTAAAGCCTTAACACAGCTTCCTTTTGCTTTAAATGATGAAAGTACAAATGAGCAAGCTTTAAAAGCGAACCATGACGTAATTGCGCAATTAATACATCAGTTAGAGAAAACTTCTCAAGTCTTTTTAGACGCTAATCCTATTGAGTCGCAGTTAAGACTGAATCAAAATACCATTGAAAAATTAACTAGCTATGAAAATCTAAGCGAAATTATTGATGCCATTAAAGCAGAAAAAACCACAAATAAGTGGTTTATAAAAGCCCAGCAAGCACTCTCTCGTGGCAGTGCACTTAGTGCTCAAATAACCTTTAAGCAATTAGATTTAGGTAAAACGATGTCACTAAGCGAATGCTTTAAAATGGAGTTAGGCCTTTCTGTTAGAAGTGGTCAGTTTGGCGAGTTTTCTGAAGGGGTGCGAGCATTACTTATTGATAAAGACAATAAACCCGCTTGGCGTTTCGCTGATGTTGCATCGGTAGAGCCTAGTGTTATTGAATGGTTTTTTGAAAACCTTTGGCCAGAAGACGAAAGTCCGTTGGGATTTTAATTTAAGTTTACCGTGTTAATGTCAATTCAATAAAGTTAGAACTAACTTTACGAAGTCATTGGCGTAGCTACCAAGCATAGATACCAAACAGACATAACAAAGCTCAAACAATAAACAGATAGGAATGATTATGGCAAATATCGCATTTATAGGATTAGGCAATATGGGCGCTCCAATGGCCATAAACCTTATTAAAGCAGGGCACAACGTTTGTGTATATGACTTATTTGAAGAAGCTGTTATGCAGGTTGTCAATGAAGGCGCAACTACAAAAGCTAGCATGGTTGAGTGTATACAATCTGTTGATTTTATCATCACCATGTTACCTGCGGGGCATCATGTTGAAAAGGTGTATTTGTGCAGTAAAAATGGGCTTTTAAGTCATATTGAAAAAGACACTATGGTGATTGATTGCTCCACTATTGATGCTAATACAGCCGTAAAAGTTGCAAGCACTTTATCAAGTCAAGGTATCGGCTTTGTCGATGCGCCTGTGTCTGGAGGCGTTGGCGGTGCAAAGGCGGGCACTTTAAGTTTTATGGTTGGCGCAAGTGAAAAAGAGTTTGATAAAGCACGAACAATATTAACGGATATGGGAGAA
>CAWVWK010000114.1:0-8267 GCA_963933725.1 uncultured Colwellia sp. | reverse complement strand
AAAGCCAGTCTTTTGCTACCACTGCGACTTCAGGCCCTAAGAAAGCAGCAAAAACCCCACTTAACATTAAAATGGACACCGTTGTAGGGATGTCATCAGGTTTTTTTGTACTTTCTATCGCCGCAAAACGTAATTGTTGACTAAATGCAAGGCCAAAACCAAACAACAAGCTAGCAATACAAAATAAAGCAAAAGAAGCGTATATAGCACTGAACATCGCTAAAGAAGAAGCGAGTAAAAATAGTGATAAACCAACGTATATAGCAAACTTTCGACCTTTGAACTTTGCTAATAATGCCGCTGGAATTGAAGCAATGGTTACACCTAAAATAAGTAAAGTAAGGGGAAGGGTGGCAATAGAAGGATCCGTTACTAATTGACTTGCTAAGATGCCGCCAATAAAAACAATAATAGGAGAGCTTGACGCAATTAATGGCTGGGCCATAAATAAAAGATAAACATTTCGTGGTAAATTAAAAAGCTTTTTTAAAATAAACGTACTGCAAAGCAGTAGGAATAAAGTAACAAATAAATTAACAAGCATTATTAGCGCCTTATATACTTTTATGTTTAAATTTTTGTTTGAATTAGATTGAGCGTTGAAAACGCTGCTAAGAATTTTATATAGTTAGTCTTGGTAAATTTCTTGAAACAAAGCACTACAAAAATAAGCCCTAACCAGACTCCATTGCTAAAATGGCTTTGATATCTAAGGTTTCTTCAAAGCGCACAAAGTCTGTTTGCTTTTTTAGGCGCGCATAAACAGCCATTCTGTCGGCTAACTCGTTACCTTCAATATTAGCGTGGCCTTTAACATGCTTAATACTAACGTTAGTTTTTAAAGACTCATATAAGTTAAAGCAGGTTTTAATAAGTTCTAAATTTTTAATTTCTTCGCCTTTACCTTTTTTCCAACCTTTGGCTTTCCAACCTCTAGACCACTTAGTTATACAGTCAATTGAGTATTTAGAGTCTGATAAAATTACAATGCGTTTATCACCTTTTTGTAAAACAAATTGCGCTAATTTCATCGATTGTAATAAACCATTTAATTCGGCGGTATTGTTGGTTCCCATTACCTCGTACAAACCGTAATAAAGAGCAGATAATTTACCTGCTTGATAAACACAAAGCCCCGTCCCCGATTTACCCGGGTTAGGAGAGCAAGCACCATCACAATATATTTCAATATCGGCTTGAACCTGCGCACTCTGGCTTTCATCGGGAGTCGAAGCTGCGCTTACTTTACTTTTTGAAAGTGCAGGTGAGCTTTTCAGTGAACGCTTCATTAAAGCTTTGGTGTAAGTTGAAGCGAAAGCAGTTTGTGCTTCTACCTTAGAAGGGAAGCCCATAAATTGAGCATCACTTCGGCCATTAGTATATTGTTGAACTTCAGCCCAGCTATCAAATACGCCTGTTTTAGCTCCTTTCCAAACAGCATAGAATTTTTTATTCATTGTCTTTTAAACTCATCATTTTTTATCTGTTTTGTTACACGCTGTTCTAATACTAATCTAGCGATATAATGAAAGGGTTATCATAACAGCATAGCGGATAAATTAATGGTTAATTTAACTGTATTGCACTAAATATAAAGACTTTGGGTTAAGTTTCTTTAAGTTATCAGTATAAAGGTGCTAAAATTATGCTCATATTTAGCGACAGAGAACATTTTCATGGCTATAAACTGGTTTCCAGGGCATATGCACAAAGCACAAAAAGAAATTAAAGAAATACTGCCTCAAATTGATGTGGTTATAGAGGTGTGTGATGCACGCTTACCTTTTAGCAGTGAAAACCCGATGATCACCGAGATCAGAGGCGATAAGCCTTTAATTAAAATATTAAATAAAAGTGACTTAGCTGATCCTGAAAAAACTCAAGCATGGTTAGACTACCTAGAGTCTCAACATAATGTAAAAGCCATTGCTTTAACAACAAGTTCTCCTTCTATTGCCAAGAATATTCCTACATTAATTCGTAAGCTTGTTCCGAATAAAGACGAAGAAGGCAAGCAAATTAATACTGTTATTATGGGTATTCCTAATGTAGGAAAATCTACTTTAATTAATACCTTAGTCGGTAAAGCAAAAGCGAAAGTAGGTAATGAGCCCGCTGTTACTAAAGGTCAACAACGTATAAAGCTTGAAGAAGGCTTATATCTCTTTGATACACCGGGAATGCTTTGGCCAAAAATAGCAAATGAAAACAGCGGCTACCGCCTTGCTGTTTCTGGTGCAGTGAAAGATACCGCTTTTGATCACGATGATATTGCTTATTTTGCTGCTGAATATTTGCTTCAAGCTTACCCTGAAAGACTCATTGAACGCTATAAGTTAGATGAACTGCCTCTGCATGAAGAAGATTTAATAGAATGTATTGGTAAGGTTAGAGGTTGCGTAAGATCTGGGGGCAGGGTAGATATGCATAAAGCATCTGTTATCCTTATTAATGAGGTAAGAGATAAAACCTTAGGCGAAATTACCTTTGAAATGCCCGATATGATAGATGCCGAAAACCAACACTTTGAAGAACTCGAAGCAAAGCGCGTAGCAGCGCGTAAAGCGAAAGCTGAAGCAAGAGGTCGTGGTAGGAAAAATAAGCGTTAATCTTATATTAAAGAGACTCACTTATAAAATACACAGTTTTAAAATCCATAGCTTAAATTAGACGTAACAAAATTATAGGAATAAAACATGAGCCAAGCACTAGCGCAAACAGCTTTTAATTTGCACACGCAACTCCAAAAAGATTGTATTGAATTAGCGGAATTACCATTATGTAAACTACTGTTGTGCAATGATAGCAATTACCCTTGGTTTATTTTGGTGCCCAGAGTAATTGATGTTACTGACATTTATCAACTAGATTGGGAAAGTCAGCAGCAATTACTAAATGAATCTAGTTTAATATGTGAGTTATTAATGTCGGTCTTTAAAGGCGATAAAATGAATGTTGCTGCATTAGGAAATGTAGTAGAGCAGCTACATGTCCATCATGTTGTTCGCTTTAAAGATGATGCTTGCTGGCCAAAGCCAATATGGGGGCAGGTTGCGCTTAAACCTTATACTGAAAAAGGGCTAGCAGAGATAAAAAGTAAAATATTACCTTTAATCGATAACTTTAAAATGGGATCAGAGTCAAATTAACTGCAGGCAATAAAAAGCTTAGAAGGGTTCTGAGTAAATATGTCTAACATCAATATAATTGACTCTGACCCCTTTGGTTCTTTTGTTTCTAACCACCGATAAATTTAACTTTAAAGCCTGATTTTTCTAAAGTCGCTTTTATTTCTTCACGCTTGTCGCCTTGTATTTCGATGGTCTCACCGACAACCGTTCCACCGGTACCACAAGTCTTCTTAAGTTTTTTAGCTAATTCTTTTAGGGCATTTGCGTCTAAACCTAAGCCTGTAATGGTAACCACACCTTTACCTTTTCGACCTTTCGTTTCTCGACGAACTTTTGCAAAGCCATCACTAGCAATCACGGCTGCTTGCTTTTTAGATGCTTTGATACGGCCGGTATCTGTTGAATAAACAAGGTTTTCATTGTTATCTTGGTTTTTTTCCTCACTTTTAACAGGCTCTTTTCCGAAAGCTGAAGCAAGATCTGCAAGACTTGAGAAGTTATTTTTCATTTATAAACCTATTATTTTGGGTAATACTTGTTCGCAAAATAGCGTTATAAATTTATAGTACGCTATAAAAAAATAAAACCACTACAAGAGTGGTTTTATTATCATATCAATTAAGCTAATGCCTAGCAATGTGACTCGTATTGAGCCGCACTGCAGTAAGCATTGATACAGCAGTTTAAAAGGAGCTTATAGCTTGCCTTCTAATTCTGGCAAAGCATCAAATAAGTCAGCTTCAAGACCATAGTCAGCTACTTGGAAAATTGGCGCATCAGGGTCTTTGTTAATAGCAACAATAACTTTAGAGTCTTTCATACCCGCTAAATGCTGGATAGCACCACTAATACCGACAGCGATGTATAAGTCAGGAGCAACAATTTTACCTGTTTGACCAACTTGCATATCGTTAGGTACGAAGCCTGCATCTACTGCAGCACGAGAGGCACCAATAGCAGCACCAAGTTTATCTGCAATAACGTCAAGTAACTTGAAGTTATCACCGTTTTGCATACCACGACCACCAGAAATAACAACACCAGCTGCACCTAAATCTGGGCGAGCTGAAACCGTTAATTCATCGCTTACATGTGCAGAAATACCTGCATCAGTTACGGTATCAAGTGCAACAACTTCAGCACTACCATCTGCTGCAACGGCGTCAAAGCCTGTTGTACGAACAGTAATCACTTTTTTACTATCTAAACTTTGTACTGTAGCAATTGCGTTACCAGCATAAATAGGGCGAACAAACGTGTCGCTACTTTCTACATCGATAATGTCAGAAATTTGAGTTACATCTAAAAGCGCTGCAACGCGAGGTAAAAAGTTTTTACCGGTTGTAAGTGCTGTTGCTAAAATATGCTCAAAGTCAGCTGCAAGTTCAGCAACTAAAAGACTTACATTCTCTGCTAACTGGTGTTCATATGCAGCGTTGTCAGCAACTAAAACTTTTGATACGCCATTAATCTTAGCTGCTTCTTCAGCTACTGCTTGGCAGTTTAAACCAGCAACTAAAAGGGTAATATCACCACCTATTTTTTGTGCTGCAGCTACAGTTTTTGCTGTTTCAGCTTTTAACACGCTGTTGTCGTGTTCTACGTATACTAAAATGCTCATGAAATCACCTTTGCTTCATTCTTTAATTTTTCTACTAATTCATCGATACTTGAAACCATAACACCTGCTTGACGTGTAGCAGGAGGAGTTACTTTTAATAACTTCGTGCGTGGTGCTAAATCAATACCTAAGTCAGCAGCTGCTTTAACCGCTAGAGGCTTGCGCTTCGCTTTCATGATGTTCGGTAAAGAGGCGTAACGTGGCTCATTTAAACGTAAATCTGTAGTAACGATTGCTGGTAAAGTTAAACCAACAGTTTGTAAACCACCATCAATTTCACGTGTTACATTCACTTTGTCGCCATCTACTTGTACTTCAGAAGCGAAAGTACCTTGAGGCATACCTGTTAAAGCTGCAAGCATTTGGCCTGTTTGGTTGTTGTCGCTATCGATAGCTTGCTTACCAAGGATAACAAGTTGAGGTGCTTCTTCTTCAACAATTTTTTGTAGAAGTTTAGCAATATTTAATGAATCTAAGTTTTCATCTGCTTCAATTTGAATGGCACGGTCTGCGCCTAATGCAAGAGCTGTACGTAATTGTTCTTGGCAAGCTTTGCTACCAATTGATACCGCAACGACTTCTGTTGCAACCCCCGCTTCTTTTAAGCGAATTGCTTCTTCAACAGCAATCTCACAAAAAGGGTTTATAGCCATTTTAGTGTTCGCTAAATCTACATTAGAGTTATCTGGCATTACACGTACTTTGACGTTGTAATCAATAACGCGTTTTATTGGAACTAATATTTTCATTGTTGCCTCTGCATTTCTTGTTAAATAAGTAGTTCACATAAAATGTGCGAAACTATTTATTGTCGTTTGTGATGTATACATCAATAAAATAAAGGGTATAACTTTTTGTTTATTATTTCGTTTAAATAACGAAATAAAACTAATTTTTAGCATCAGTAATTATTAGACTCTACTGTATAGAGCGGTTAACTTTCACTTTTTAACTATCATTAAATAGCATAGCTTATATAAAAGTTTCATTTAAAAGTTTATCGATTAAACTTTAAATAAATACTGTCTTGTTTCCTTGATGCTGATAAGATAGTATCAAACACTTGTTTGAATATCAAACATGCGTTTGAATAAAATTTATGTGTGGTAAAGTAATTACGCGTCATTAGCTTTTTTATTAGGCTCGATGGTGATTTGTTAGAAATATATCGACGTAGATAAAAATAAAAAATTCGTCGACCTTGTTTTAATAAGCCATAATTTCATGAGGCAGTATAGCTAAATAGTACCGAAACTTTCTAGTTTTAAATGTACATAAAAAGTTAATTTAAATATAAATTTGTTACAGAGATTATTAAATCTCAGTATTTACTTGAAAAATGAGGAATAAATATGGAACGTGAATCGATGGAATTTGACGTTGTAATCGTTGGTGCTGGTCCTTCTGGTTTATCAACCGCCTGCCGTTTAATGCAACTTGCTAAAGAAAAAGATCAAGAGTTGATGGTATGTGTTGTTGAAAAAGGCTCTGAAGTTGGCGCTCATATTTTATCTGGTGCTGTACTTGAACCTAAAGCGTTGGCAGAGTTATTCCCTGATTGGAAAGAAAAAGGCGCCCCTTTAAATACCGCTGTAACTGGCGATGATATCTATTTATTAAATAATGAAAGTAAAAGCGTAAAATTACCTAATTTTTCAGTACCTAAAACTATGCACAATCACGGCAATTACATTGTTAGTATGGGCAATGTATGTCGTTGGTTAGCTGAGCAAGCCGAAGAATTAGGTGTAGAAATTTTTCCTGGATTTCCAGCGCAAAGTATTATTTATAATGATGATGGTAGTGTTGGTGGTGTAATTACTGGCGATATGGGGCTTGATGCAGACGGTAATGAGAAAGATGGCTTTATGCCAGGTATGGAACTTAAAGCTAAATATACTGTTTTTGCAGAAGGTTGTCGTGGTCATTTAGGTAAAGAACTAATTAGTAAATTCAACTTAGATGCCGATAAATCTCCACAACACTACGGTATTGGTTTTAAAGAAATTTGGGATATCGATCCTGCTAAGCACCAAGAAGGGCTCGTTGTGCATACTGCAGGTTGGCCGCTAGATAGTGATACTAACGGCGGTGGTTATTTATACCATGCTGAAAATAATCAAGTATTTGTTGGTTTAATTATTGACCTAAGCTATAGCAACCCTCATTTGAGTCCATTTGAAGAGTTTCAACGATATAAGCATCACCCTAAAATTAGCCAATATTTAGAAGGTGGTAAAAGAGTATCTTACGGTGCAAGAGCTATGGCTAAAGGTGGTTTTAACTCATTACCTAAAATGACCATGCCAGGTGGCTTACTTGTTGGTTGTGATGCTGGAACAATTAACTTTGCTAAAATTAAAGGCAATCATACGGCAATGAAGTCAGGTATTTTAGCGGCAGAAGCAATTGTAGCTGATTTGATACCAACAGATGGTAGTGCAAGCGAAGGTAACAAAGATTTAACTCGTTATACAGAGCTTTATAAAAACTCATGGTTATATGATGAGCTATACAAAACCAGAAACTTTGGCCCTGTCATGCATAAGTTTGGCACCTTTTTAGGTGGCGTTTATAACACCATAGATCAAAATATATTCGGTGGTAAGTTACCTTTTAACTTTATTGACAATACGCTTGATCATGAGCAGCTTAAATTAGCCAAAGATGCACCAGTTATTGACTACGCTAAGCCGGATAACAAGTTAAGTTTTGATAAGCTTTCTTCTGTGTTTTTATCAAATACTAACCATGAAGAAGAGCAACCTTGTCATTTAAAGCTAGCGGATAATAGTATTCCAATTAATGTAAACCTTCCCAAATACGGTGAGCCTGCGCAGTTATATTGTCCTGCAGGTGTATACGAAGTTGAAAAAACAGAAGAAGGCGAAAAGTTTGTTATTAACTCACAAAACTGTATTCACTGTAAAACGTGTGATATTAAAGATCCGAGTCAAAATATTACTTGGGTAACGCCAGAAGGGACAGGTGGTCCAAATTACCCTAATATGTAAATTGAACTACTATTTTAATTAATAAAAAGGCATGAAATAATTACTTCATGCCTTTTTTAATTGAATTGTTTATTGAAACAAAATCTATAGCGTTATTAATAGAAAATAGAAAATAGAACATAAAATTTAAACTAATGCATCAATCAATATTTTACGCTCATGATAGTGCATTTTACTTGGTCCATATTCGCGTTTGGTTCTTTCGTTAAATTCATCAATAATTATTTCTACACCTTGATAAATCTTTTCTGTTGCCTCGATATAAACGCTCGACATATATTCTTGCATAACTTCTTCGGCTTTTTCTTTGGCCATTAACAACTTCCCTAACCGATTTGAATGATGTTGAAACTGCTTAGTGCGTTCAGTTATTTCACCTTGGCAAGATTTAGGGTTTTGAGATTTTTTTAATGTATTTATTTTATTTTTTACTTTATTACTGTTTTCATTCTCAATATCAACTTTACCCTCGATGAGTTTTACTCTTTCTTTAATTGCTAA
>CAWVWK010000113.1:0-8280 GCA_963933725.1 uncultured Colwellia sp. | reverse complement strand
TAAGAAAAAAGAGAAGTGTTTTTGTTTGTAGGTGAGACTTCAGTCTTAAAAAACCGAGCGAAACAAACCTCACTTACAGTGTTTTAAAAATGGTTTAGTGTCTGCTTTGTTGCTCTTCCCAAAAACGCTGGAATGGCACTGTTTCAACAAACTCTAATTTCCAGCCTTCTCGCTTTCTAGATTCAAGCTCTATTTTAACGGACCACTTTCAACTTTAAACTTAAAGCTTTCCCTTACCCCTCTAACGCTAAAATATCTTGCCATAGTTTTGTATTCGCAGGTGTTTCAATATTATGTTTAATACCTAAAGCATGAATATAGCCGTTAATATAGTCTATTTCGGTTTTGCGGTTTTCCTGAACATCACAACGCATCGAAGATCGATTTTTAGCCGTAGCCTTAGCAACATCGTTTACCGTTTTTATTAAAAACTGTTTATCCAAAGTTATTTCTTCGGCACTCGCTACTGCAACCAGTTCATCAATTAATTTTTCTTTAAGGCTGAAGTATCCTTTGTTAAAAACCTCACCATTATCAATATTGTAAAGTGCTGTAATGGGGTTGATAACACAGTTAATTGCCAGTTTTAGCCATTGTGCATCAATAATATTTTCTACATAATCAACACTTGGTAAAGCTCGGTTTAGGATGGTTATACTTTGTTTTAAGTTAAGGAGAGCTGTTTTTTTGTTCACTGTTGCCTTACTCAAAGAGTTCATACCCACGCTACTTTTACCCAAGCCGGTGTGTTTTATTGCATAGGGCTGATAACGTAAACAGCCGTGCGTTGTTAACATGGTTGCAATATTAAATTTATCCAGCACACTACCTGGTAGCTTTGATAAAGTGCCCATACCATTATGAGCAAGTATCAATGTTGTTCCGGGGCGTAATTGAGAGGCTAACCCTTCAATGGCTTCAGACAGCTGATATGCTTTCAGGCAAAAGATCACCACATCAGCTTGCTTTAAAAACGCTTCATCTGTGTAGTTAATTTCACCTGTTAACTGGCTGTTCTCATCTGATGAAGCAGACTGATTAAATGGTTTGAACAAATAATTGGTAGCTGTAAAGTCAGCATTTTTTGACGCTTTTAAAGTCACATACAGGTTTTGGCTATTTGTGCTTAACGTATTTAAGTGATGGTACCAAAGCAGACCTATGGCGCCTTGACCAACAATTACAAATCGTTTTGTATTTTCAGGAAAGTTGCTTTGCATAGCTTTACTTTTTCTATCTTTGGATTAGAACCTTTAAATTTAGAAGCCTTAAATTTAAACCTTTTAAAAAGGCCAACTACATTAATTAACCGTTAAAGCATTATACCTAGGGTAGGCTAATATGCGAATGTATCTTTGTTGATCTGTTTGTTTGTAATGAACTTTATGCTATTTTGCACTGCTCGTACCTCTTTTCAACAATAGCAAGGTACAATAGCGACATTATAATTTAATCATACCAGTTTCAACGCGCTAATCGTTCAAAATTAAAATAAGGGTTTCCAATGGTAATTAAACCAAAAATTCGTGGGTTTATTTGTACAAATGCTCACCCAATAGGCTGTGCCGCACATGTAAATGAGCAGATTTCTTATGTTAAATCGCAATCATATAACCAAGAAGGCCCTAAAAATGTTCTCGTTATTGGCTCGTCAACGGGCTACGGTTTAGCTTCTCGCATTACGGCCACTTTTGGCCATGGTGCTAGTACCTTAGGTATTTTCTTTGAAAAACCACCAACAGAAAAGAAAACAGCTTCTGCTGGTTGGTATAACACAGCTGCGTTTCAAGCTGCAGCCGATGAAGCCGGTGTTTATGCTAAAAATATTAATGGCGATGCTTTCTCTCATGAAGTAAAAAAACAAGCAATTGAAACGATTAAAGCCGATATGGGCAAAATTGATTTAGTGGTTTACTCACTTGCTTCTCCACGTAGAACTGATCCTGATACAGGCGAAGTTTATTCTTCAACATTAAAGCCTATCGGTCAAAGTGTAACGACAAAAAACTTAAACACGTCAAAGCGACTTATTGACTCTGTTTCTGTTGACGCAGCAAGTGAAGAAGAAATTCAAGGCACTATCGATGTTATGGGTGGCGCAGACTGGGAATTATGGTTAGAAGCGTTAAAAGAAGCAGATGTGCTTGCTCAAGACGTTAAAACAGTTGCTTACACCTACATCGGTAAAGAGTTAACTTGGCCAATTTACGGCAAGGCTACCATAGGTAAAGCTAAAGAAGATTTAGACAGAGCAGCGACAGCCATCAATAAGTCTACTGAAAGCTTAAATGGTCAAGCACGCGTTACATCACTTAATGCGGTTGTTACACAGGCAAGTTCTGCCATTCCTATTATGCCACTTTATATTTCAGCGATGTTTAAAGTGATGAAAGCAGATGGCACGTATGAAGGCTGTATTGAGCAAATTTCTAACTTATTTATTGAAAACATTTATAGTGACTTACCAAGACTTGATGAACAAGGCCGTTTCCGTCAAAACTATAAAGAGTTAGAGGATAGCGTTCAACAGCGTGTTACCGATATATGGAACACCGTTGATACCGATACTATTGATGAACTGACAGATTACAAAAGCTACCACGGTGAGTTTTTGAAATTATTCGGTTTTGGTGTTGATGGTGTTGATTATGACGCTGACGTTAGCCCTGTAGTTGAAATAAACAATTTAGCTTAATGAGTAAATAAAATACTTTAAACAACTCTTCTTTAAAGTAAGGTAATTTGCAAAGGATCTAAGTCATTAGGTCCTTTTTTTATGATCTCGTTTTAACATTAAAATCATCCAAGCATGTGATATGATATTTAAATATTTATTTGAACAATTCACTTTTTTAAAAGCCATTTTATTATGCAAAATCAATCTATCGAAATTTCTCCTGTTATTGAATACCTTAAAAGCTTACAAGACAAAATTTGTAATGCGTTAGAGCAAGAAGATGGCTCTGGTAAGTTTATTGAAGATAATTGGAAACGCGCAGAAGGCGGTGGTGGCCGTACTCGTGTCTTAACGCAAGGTAGTGTTATTGAGCAAGGCGGTGTGAACTTTTCTGTTGTTTCAGGCGACAAACTTCCTCCCTCAGCGACAGCGCATCGCCCAGAACTAGCAGGCCGTACTTGGCAAGCTTGTGGGGTGTCGTTAGTTATTCATCCTAAAAACCCGCATATTCCAACTTCTCATGCCAATGTTCGTTTTTTTATTGCAGAAAAAGAAGGTGAAAAACCGGTTTGGTGGTTTGGCGGTGGTTTTGATTTAACGCCTTTCTACCCTGTAGATGAAGATGTTATTCACTGGCATCAAGTGGCGAAAGACCTGTGTGACCCTTTTGGCGAAAAAGTCTATAGCGACCATAAAAAGTGGTGTGATGAATACTTTTATTTGAAACATCGTGATGAAACTCGTGGTGTAGGTGGTTTGTTTTTTGATGATTTAAATGAGTGGGACTTTGAAACCTGTTTTAAATATATTCAAAAAGTAGGTGAAGGCTTTATTGATGCGTATGTTCCTATTATGCAGCGTCGTAAAAATGAAATCTATACAGAACAAGAAAGGCAGTTCCAGTTATACCGTAGAGGTCGCTACGTTGAATTTAATTTAGTGTTCGACCGAGGCACTCTATTCGGTTTGCAATCAGGTGGTAGAACCGAGTCTATTTTGATGTCTATGCCGCCTTTAGCCAGATGGGAATATAATTATCAAGCCGAAGAAGGTAGTAAAGAAAGTCGCCTGAATGACTATTTAACTCCAAGAAATTGGTTAAGTTAAAAGGTTAAAAGGTTAAAGAAAAAAGGTAAGAGGTAAAATCGATAAGCACATAAAGTGATAAAGAAGTATGAGTTTAAATGTTTTTTGCCATTATGCGTCGAACAAATTTCTTAGTCGGATCAGACATATATGCACTGCAGGTTTGAGCAAAATTAAATTTTGATCGTTAATCAAATTTCTCGCCGAAACTCTGCGGGCGTTATCGCTTTTATTCTTTGCTTCTTTTTGGTGTATTTGGCTTACATCGATTTGTCGATGGAAAAATATTCACATGCTTTTTAATGGCATCGGTATTACTGCTTAATCCCTTCAATAAGCAAACTTCATTCAACATGGGTTGAAGATGGCCCTAAGTCATTAATCAATAAATAAATCTTTATCAATAGAGAAATCTTTTAAGGCGACACGAGTCGTACCGCTAAAGCCAACACGATATCCTCCCCAAGACCTCTACCTTTGCCAGTAGTCATTGCATTAATGGCCATTTTTTTGATAACGCCGTTTAATGATCAAGTGCCAGTAATATCAATTTTCCCTTGCCCTTTGTCTGTAACTGATGAGCTAATAAACGGGGCTGTTGAAACTCGTTAACATTAAGTCTTCTGGAGAATGTTTCGTAACTTTTCTTGTTGTTTGTTGTAACAATAGGGTGAGGAATTATATTTTCAGTGCAAAGTAATAATATAAAGCTACTCAATATATACGATAACTTGGTTTAATCGCTTAAGTGTCTATTTTATATGACCTAAGTTTGTTGGTTACCTCATTCAAGTAAGCTCAGTTAGTTTACTAAAATACAGAGATATATTCTGTTAAGCCGTTAATTAAAATCAATGCACCTTTTTGTATCAAACTGTATCAATATCGAGTTTTGATACTTACCGGCACCCTTAGTTTTTGTGAAAATTTACCTAAATATGTTTAAATTCAGAAACAGTAAAAAAGTTTACGCTAGTTGTTGATTTTACCTTCAGAGAAAAAATATAAAAGAAATAGCATTTGTTAAGTAAACTGAACGCAGGTTAAGTACTAATTCAATTATTTAGAGGTCATTATGAATTTTAAAAGGCTATTCACATTTTTCTTATTTACTTTACCATTTTCATTATTCGCTAATGGAAGTGAAGGTAAACTCCCGAATGTTCTTTTTATTATGGTCGATGACTTAAGAGTTGAGTTGGGTTCATATGGCGGTAAGCACGTACTTTCTCCTAATATCGACAAGTTAGCAGAGCAGGGTACTCGGTTCGATAATGCTTATGTGAGTGTGCCTGTATGTGGTGCATCAAGAGCAAGTTTATTCACAGGAATGAGAGCTTTACCTGATCGCTTTGTTACGTTTTATTCTAGTATAGAAAAAGATGCACCTAACGCGACTACCATTTTTGAGCAGTTTAAAAATAATGGCTATGAAACCGTAGGTTATGGAAAAATATTTCATCACACCCAAGACACAGCCCAAAGAAGTTGGAGTAGCGGTAAAGCCTGGATAGCTGATTATGATCAAAAACCTGAATTATTAACCCAATGGCGTGACTATCAAATTCCAGAGAATATCGCTGAAATAAAAGCAACAGGGAAAGGCCCTTCAACAGAAATGTTCGAAGGCCCTGATGAATCTTATTTTGATGGGAAAGTTGCAGTTAAAGCAATCAAAACCATGACAGAGCTTGCTCAGTCGAAAAAGCCGTTTTTCTTATCAGTAGGCTTTGTAAAGCCTCACTTACCTTTTACAGCACCTAAAAAGTACTGGGATATGTATGATGCTAATCAGTTCGACTTGCCTGAAAACAAGCTACCGATTGATGCGCCTGAAAATGCCTATCATCACTTTGGAGAATTAAGAGCCTATAGCGATACGCCTAAATCACCATTACCAGTAGGCGATGAACAAGCTAGGCGTTTAATACATGGTTACCACGCTGGCGTTACTTATGCCGATGCACAGGTAGGGAAAGTATTAACGAAGCTCGATGAATTAGGTTTATCTGATAACACCATTGTTATTTTAATGGGAGATCATGGTTACAGTCTTGGTGAGCACGGATTATGGGCAAAACATTCAACCTTTGATGTAGCGACTAAAACCCCGTTAATAATTCGAGTACCTAATATGCCAGCTAATCAAACGGTTAAAGGTTTAGTGGAATTTATTGATATCTTCCCAACACTTACAGAGTTGGCAGGGATCCCAACACCTAAACAAGTGAGTGGTGAAAGCTTAGCTAAGTTAGTTAAAAATGCAGATTTACCCGCAAAGTCAGCAGTATTCATGCGCTACCATGGCGCTGAAGCAATTCATACTGATCAATATACCTTAACCCAATGGTTTGATAAGGAGAACAATATGAAAGCACAAATGTTGTTCGATAATATAAACGATCCAGATGAAACGAAGAATCTTGCTAATTCTCCAAAATATAAAGAAGTTCTTGAAGATTTAAGTCAGCAATTAGCGGTTTATATGAAAACACGATCATAAATTGACCCGCTCAACTTTCAATAGATTTAAAGCACTTTGTTTAACCCATTTTAGGTTTGCTTCAGATTTATGTAAACAAAAGGACAAGTCGTAATGCGTTATACCCTTTTTATTTTATTCTTATTATCTTCTGTCTGTGCTTTTGCTGATAATGCAACTAAGCCTAAACCTAATGTTGTATTTATTATGGTGGATGATTTGCGCACAGAGTTGGGTTCTTTTGGAAGTAAAAATGCTATTTCTCCTAATATTGATAAATTAGCTGAGCAAGGAACACTGTTTAAAAATGCTTATGTGAGCGTCCCTGTTTGTGGAGCATCTCGAGCGAGTTTATTTACGGGAATGCGGGCAACAAGAAAACGATTTAAAAACTATTTTACAAGTGTTGAAAAAGACGCCCCTGAAGCAATTACCCTGTTTGAGCAATTTAAGAAAAATGGCTATCAAACAATGGGATTTGGCAAAATATTTCATGTGGTTCAAGATACAGCTGAGAAAAGTTGGTCGAGTAAACAAGCGTGGCTTCCTGAAATAGATAAAGCGATGGCTAGTGTGAATGTCAATTCTCATCACTCTAGAGATTATCAATCGCCAATAAATATTCAACGCTATAAAGCAACCAAACAAGGGCCTTCTACAGAAATGGTAGACGTGCCTGACAATGCCTATTTTGATGGCAAACTCACTCAAAAAGCGATTGAGCAGTTAACCAACTTATCTTTAGCCCAAAAGACAGAAAAAGCACACTTTGACAAAAATCAGGTTACAACCGAGCAACCATTCTTTTTAGCTATTGGCTTTGTAAAGCCTCACTTACCTTTTACTGCTCCGAAAAAATATTGGGATATGTACGACCCAAAACAGTTTAAAATACCGAGTAATTCATTGCCAATTGAGGCCCCGAAAAATGCATATCATAAGTTTGGTGAGTTAAGATCTTACAGTGATACACCTATCGCACCAGAGCCCGTAGGTGATGAACAAGCATTACGTTTGATTCATGGTTACCATGCAGCTGTTAGTTATGTTGACGCGCAAGTAGGCCTAATTTTATCAAAGCTTGAAGACTTAGGGATAAGTGACAATACCATCGTAGTACTCGCTGGCGATCATGGTTATTCGCTAGGAGAACACGGGCTTTGGTGTAAGCATTCAACCTTTGATTTAGCCACCAAAGCGCCGTTAATTATTCGCACACCGAATTCAAAAGGTGGGGGAGTTGTTGATGGCTTAGTTGAGTTTATTGATATTTATCCAACCCTAACCGAACTTGCCAATATCCCTACGCCAAATCAAGTAACGGGTATCAGCTTAATCCCTCAACTCACAAACCCTTTATTAGCTTCTAGAGGCGCTGTATTTCCTCGCTACCATGCAGCGGAAGCAATTCGAACCGCTCAATACTCTTTAACGCAATGGTTTGATAAAAAAGGCATGGTAAAAGCTCAAATGCTCTACGATCATAAAAATGACCCTGATGAAACAGTGAATTTGGCTAACGATGAAAAATACGAAACTATCTTAGAAAATTTAAGTGAGCAACTTCAGGTTCATCTTAAAGCAAGAAAATAAACTTTACACTTGTTAGTAGGCGATCACTCATGTGTTTAACCATTGATACAGGCTGCAATGCCTTTTTGCTGAGAAAGTAAAATAGCGTCTTTAATGATTACTTTTAAAGATTCAACCTCGCCAATTGAGTCCAAATTGTGGAACCAGTTACGTATAGATTTTTCATCATGGGCCATCAAGGATGAAGCTTTATAAGTTTGCTTACTCCTAGAAAATTTGGTTAGCTTTTCTTCTTCTTTTTCCATTAACTGATACATTTCAATATTATCTTCAGCTTTATATATAAGTTTTTGCATAGCTATCCCCATATATCGAGAAAATAACGTATTAGCTCTTTCGGTTAGATTACGCCCAAAATCTAAACAAGCGTTTGCTTTTGTATTATCATCTAACCCTTCCTGGCACCAAGTAAATATATGTGAAACTCCAGAGGCTCTAGCTG
>CAWVWK010000112.1:0-8290 GCA_963933725.1 uncultured Colwellia sp. | reverse complement strand
TTTAAAGCTAGAGTCATTAACGATTAGCAAAGCCTCCCATGCAATCCCAGAACTTATGAAACCTCGACAACCCCCTGGTGTAGTCTCACTTTCATCAATAGCTCTCAATGTCGTCCGTAAATCATCTACATCAATGAAATTAACACTCGAAATGGGTAGTTTCACAAATACATTTAATAATTTCGTCAGTAAATCGCCAGCTCTGCTCATCGCCAAAATAGCTGTCTCTTGATAACAATCTTATTAGGCTAGTTTGAATTAAGTGATAACTAGGATAAACTTATGTCTATACTCTTTTTGATAAACTAAGTAGTTCGTCATTTACACAACCTATAAGAAAATATAATAAACATGAGCACATTCACAAAAACATTGCTAATTACCCTAACTTTTTTCGCTCTTTCTATTCCCTTTGTTTCTGCTAACGCGGATTCAACTAGCGTTCCTATGAATCAAAATCTTGTAAAAGCAGGTGACAAATACATCACCTTACTCGGTACTCAAGTAAGCGTAGGCGACACAGCACCAATCTTTAAAGTTGTTGATGGCAGCTTTTCCCCTGTAACACTGGCTGATTATACTAAGCAAACTTTACTAATCTCAGTCGTACCAAGTTTAGATACCGGCGTATGCTCTATTCAGACAAAACGTTTCAATAAAGAGGCTTCTCAATTACCTGAAAACATCACATTATTAACAATTAGTAATGACCTTCCCTTTGCACAAAAGCGCTTTTGTAAAGTTGAAGGTGTAGAGAATTTAACTGTTCTTTCCGATGTAGTATGGCGTGATTTTGGTTTAAAATACGGTCTGTTAATCAAAGATATGGGGCTATTAACACGCGCTATTTTCATCATTGATGCAAATGGAAAGATTGCCTATAAAGAAATTGTAGCGAATCTTTCTAACCACCCTGATTACGACGAAGCATTGAAAGTTGTAAAAGCAACGGCTCCTGCACTCCCTAAAAAGGCAGAATAAAATCAAAAATAACCTACTGATATAAAACACCTTTAGCTTATATCAACAAAAAAATTATAAAAAATTATTTTTTTTGCTTGAAAACCCAACATTTATCCCAATCTTTAATAGTGTAGTCGCCATTGGGGCTACATTGTTAAACTTAACGCCTGTTCATTATGAAAGGCACCATTATTTTTCATGGGATAGGTTTAATAGGTGTTATAGGTTTTATTAACCGAATACATTTCTTCGCAGCATTAGTTGGAAGACAGCCTAATAAAAATCACATGCTTAAATAATATTATTATTGCTATAAAATAGGATAAATTATTATGAGAATATCTACAGATTTCAGCCCATTATCACGTTCATTCATTGGTTTCGATCATTTAGCTGGGCTGATTGAACAAGCCTCACGCAACGAAAAACAATCTTCCTACCCTCCTTATAATATTGAATTGATTAAAGATGATCAGTACAGAATAACTATGGCCATTGCAGGTTTTAGTGAAGAGGATTTAGAAATAGAGTCAGAAAATAATAGCCTTGTTATTATCGGAACAAAATCAGATACTAACGATAAAGCAGCGCCAAGAGAATTCATTCACCAAGGCATTGCCGAACGCAACTTCGAGCGAAAATTCCAACTTGGTGAGCATGTCAAGGTTGTTGGTGCCTTTATGGAAAATGGATTACTCCACATTGATTTACAAAGAGAAATCCCAGAAAAATTAAAACCACGTAAAATAGCAATCAATGGTAAAAGCTTACTTGAGAGCGATAAGTAAATAAATCGCAATCGGCGTAATTTACACTTATATCATTTAGAGGGTGCTATTGTCCCCTTATACTCTGGTTAACTCTGTTGTTATTGTTAATTAAAGTGATCAAATTACGCCAACAAGTGAAAATTTCACTTACGAACAAGCCGTATAGCAAAGAAATTTTATTCTTATGCGATACGGCTTTTTTGTTGACCTAATTTTTCTTTCTCTTTGTATAGAAACTAATATTCGAGTCGAAAGAGTAATTCGTTCAAGTCTGGTTGCCATTGAAATATAGCGAGTTTTATACGACCATTAAGTACAACAACATTCTCTTCCTGCAATGCATGAACTTGCTTAATATAACCATCACTTCCTTGTGGTAATGAAATTTTTCCTTGAGAATTTATTACCCTATACCAAGGAACTGGTTTATTTTGCCAGCCCTGCTTTGGCACTTTAGCAACTACTTTACCCACTAATCTAGCTTTACCTGGTAAACCTGCTAAATCGGCTATTTGACCGTAAGATGCAACTTTCCCAGCAGGAATAAGCTGAACGGTTTTCCAGATTTGTTGCCAGGGCTTAGGATGTTCAAAATCAGACAGAAGCATAAAATTCGAGTAAAATAGCGTTTGATAATGAGTATAATAACGAACTATGAACAACATTAAAGAAAAAAAGAGGCAATATGAAAATTTGGGTTGATGCAGACGCCTGTCCAGTGGTTATAAAAGAGATTTTATTTAAAGCGGCCGAACGAACAAAAATAGAAACAATTTTGGTTGCGAATCATGTAATCCGTACACCTCCATCTAAAGTTATTCGATTTTTAAAGGTTAATAGTGGTTTTGACGTGGCAGATGATGAAATAGTAAAGCGCGTTGAGCCAAATGATTTGGTTATTACTGCAGATATTCCCTTGGCCGATGAAATTATTGAGAAAAAAGCTATTGCACTTAGCCCGCGAGGAGAGCTTTTTACTAAAGAAAATATCAAGTCGAAGTTAAACATGCGAGACTTTATGGATACAATGCGTGCCAGTGGGGTTAATACAGGTGGCCCGGCAGCACTTAACCAAGCTGACAGACAAGCCTTTGCCAATCACCTTGACATAATTATTAGAAGAAACCAACAGGATTAATTTAAAGTTTTAAGCTGTCGGTTATAAGTTAGGAAACAAGCCTGCTTTGTCCGCAGATTTCCGCAGATTAGCGCCCCCGATTAGAGACTAAAATCGAAGTAAAACTAATAGTAAGGTTTTACAACCTGAACTATCGCTTAATCACTCATCCATCACTTTGTCGAATCTGTGTTCATCTGCGGGCAAAAAATAGAGTCTAGTTTTCTGAACTGATCTTAAGTCTCCACCCAAAAAATGGTGGAGTGATCTTATTTCGTATCATTCTTTTAATTGATCGCTTTTAACTGACAGCTTTCAACTTAAGTCTTCTCTTTTAAAAGTAGGTTTTTTATTTCAGCCAACTCGCGTTCTAGTTTTTCAATTTGTGCACGACTTGCAGGCTCTGCTCCTTCAGCACTTTCTCCATGTTGTTCTGCTCTAAAGTTATCATGCTCTTGCCCCATCACTTCTAAAACAGTTCCGACCATCATATTTAAAAAGACAAAAGCCGTTAGAAAGATAAAGGTTAAGTAATAAATCCAACTAAAGGGATGAACCGCCATGGTTTCATACATAACATCTGTCCAATCTTCGAAGGTAGCAACTCTAAATAGAGTAAGCATAGAAATAGACACATCACCCCATAACACATCATTAATATTATGGAAAAACATGCTGCCCATAGCTGCATAAATATAAAAAATAACAAACATTAATAAAGCAATATAACCCATTCTTGGGATGGCTTTAAGAAGTGCATTAATTAATATACGTAGTTCGGGCACCATTGAGACTAGACGTAAGACTCTGAATACTCTTAATAACCTTGCTAATAAAACACCTGAACCGCCTGTTGGTATTAAACTTCCCACTACGATAATCGTATCGAAAACATTCCAACCATTTTTAAAAAACTTATTTTTTTGAGGGTCAGCTAAAAAACGGATGACAATTTCAAAAACAAAAAATATCGTTACTGCTAAATCCATCAAAGCAAGAAAGGCTACTGCTCGCTCTGGGATGTTATGTGTTCTAACGCCAATTAATAAAGCCGATAATAAAATAACGGCAATGATAATACCTTGAAATATTTTACTCGAATCGATAACCCTTAAATAAGCCTGTATTTTTGCAAGTAGGTTGTTATTTTCTTGTGCTTTGCTGAGTTCAAACTTTTCCATGTTAACGCCCTTGCCCCATCGCTCTATCTCCTACAAAAGGGTTGGTTTTACGTTCATGCCCTAAACTTCCCATTGGGCCATGGCCTGGAATAAACTGAACATCGTCACCTAAGCTGAATAAGTTATTGCGAATGGAGTCAATTAAGGTTGCGTGATCACCTCGAGGGAAATCTGTTCTACCAATTGAACCACAAAATAATACATCGCCAACTTGAGCTAGCTTCGACTCTCGATGAAAAAATACAAGATGACCTGGTGTATGCCCCGGACAAAAATATACTTCTAAACAAATTTCACCAAAGAACACTTTATCACCTTGGTTTAAAAATCTATCAGGTGTGAATTTACTCCCCTCACTAAAACGAAATTGTTTTTTTTGCTCTTCAATTAGATCAATCCAAAATTGATCATCTTTGTGAGGTCCTTCAATGGGTACTTGATGATGTTTAGCTAAAGCATCTGTTGCGCCAGCATGATCTAAATGGGCATGTGTTAACAATACTTTTTCAAGCGTTAGGCCATGGTTATCAATGGCTTCTAAAATTTTATTTAATTCGCCACCGGGGTCTATAACAGCAGCTTTTTTGGTTTTGTCACACCAAAATAAGGTACAGTTTTGCTGGAAAGGTGTAACGGGAATGATTTCATATTGAAGCATAGTGGGTTCTAAAGTGATTTATTATTTAAAAATGTAAGCGTTAATTTAGTTATGGTATTAACGACCTAGCTAAAAGTAAATTCTATCATACAAAACTTAATAAAATAAAAGCTATCTTGCTTATACCAATTCAATTACGTTATTGCTCACTTCTACTGGTTTAAATAGTAAAAAATAACGACGGTTAATAATTGCACTCTTGTAAAAGTAAATATTCTGTGGTTTGATATAACCAACTATAATTAAACGTTTTTATTTCTCTAGTCTTAGTCAATATTTATATTTAAGTTAAGATTTAATCTAATAGTAAAATTAAGCTATAACAACAAATTAATTTAACAGGAAAGTTAATGAAAAAATCACATTGGACCCCTTCAAAGACAACTACTTTATCTCGCACGCTTTTACTCTCTACTTTAGCTTTAACCTCTTTAATCTGTTTTGTACCTTTTATGAGTTTCGCACAAAGCGAATCGACACCTGAAAGATCAGAGCTTTTAACCATGATGACGCCTGCTGTCCCTATAGATAGAGTGCACCCTAAATACCCAATTAGTGCCGCAAAGCAAGGTGATGAAGGCTGGGTCAAGTTTTCTTTCGTTATTAATACTGAAGGTAAAGTCGAAGACGTTATCGTTATGGACAATGAAGGACAGCGTGCTTTTGTACGAGAGGCGAAAAGGGCTTTAAAAAGATGGAGGTTCACCCCAGCAAAAGATGAAAATAATGAAAATATTGTGTCTTGTCAAAACTCTGTTCAATTAGACTTTAAAATGGGAAATCAAGGAGCAGATAGAAAATTTATATCATTATTAGAAGAAAGCTTTGCTAGTATGAGTGAGGGTGATTTAGTTAAATCTGCAAAATTAATTAATAAAATAAATAAATTCGAAAACAAAAACTCCACAGAACTAGCTTGGGGTCATTACAGCAACATGAAGTATGCCGTCTTGAACGAGGATGAACAGCAAACCTTCACTTCGGCTAAAAGGGCTTCAAATTATATTTCGCTTAAACACTCTTCTTTTAGTGAGGCGGCATCATTAGATATTTTACAAACTTTATTGCGGGAGCAAATAGTAAAGCAACTTTTTTCGCAAGCAAAGATTACTTTTAATAGAATAGAGCAATATGATACCGATTATGCAAAAAAGCTAATTATCTCTTATACACCTTATATACAAAAAATTGATAGCATCATTGCCAGTAAAGAAGATATTTTAGTTAAAGGCAAAATAGCAACAAAGATTTGGTCTCATGAACTTGTAAGAAGTAAGTTTTCTATTGGCAATATAAATGGCCAGGTAGATACCTTAGAAGTTCGTTGTAGCAATAGCCTCAGTACATTTAGCTTAAAAGCCGATGATGTTTTTACTATTCCTGCCTCATGGAATGACTGCAGAATTTTTATTAAGGGTGACGATAACGCGACTTTTAATTTATATGAAATATCTGCTCAAAGAGCACAGTTAAACGATAAAAACACAGATAAGAAGGCTGATGAGAAAACAAAAAGCAGCTAAATTTATTTAAAAAAACATCAAAAAGTCATCAAGATAAAAGTGGAGGTTTAAGTCATTAAATCTCCATACATATAAAAATAAAGTTATTTAGAAAACTCACTTCCCAAAAGGGTTTGAACTAGGTAAGCTAATCGCATTCAAACCTAGAAACAATTATAAATTCAATTATGCAAGTGTCGGATAACTCTTCAGTAAACTCTCGTGATTCATTTCAATCTAAACTTGGTTTTGTTCTAGCGGCAGCGGGTTCAGCTATTGGTTTAGGCAATATTTGGGGATTTCCGACCCAAGCTGCAAATAACGGCGGCGGAGCCTTCTTATTTGTATACCTTTTGGTGACCTTATTACTGGCATTACCGGCATTATACGCAGAAGTTTATATTGGTAACCAAGCACAGAAAAACCCGGTTAGTGCTTTAAAAGAAGCTTGTAGCGACAAATTCCCAATGCTAGGTAAACGAGCAGGCATTATCGGCTTGATAGGCGCAATGATGATGTTAAGCTTTTACACTATTGTTGCTGGTTGGATGCTAGCACATGCGGCTTCAGCTCTCTTTGATTTTTTAGGTTTCATGGACATTTCAACATGGTTATCAACTTCCAGTACACTTAGAAATGCTTTATTCACCCCTGTATTTATTTTATTAGGCGCAACCATTGTTCATCAAGGTGTACATTCGGGTATAGAGAAATGGTCGAGTCGTTTAATGCCAATGTTATTAGCCATGTTAATTGGTCTTATCATCTATATTCTTCAGCAAGATGGTGCGATGGAAGGCTTAGCGCTTTATTTAATCCCTGATTTTTCACAAATAACCAATCCTAAATTGATTATTTCTGCTATGGGACAAGCCTTTTTCTCTTTATCCATTGGTGTTGGCGGCATGATGGTTTATGGCTCTTATATTAAAAAAGACCATGATATCGGTAAGTTAGTTGTCTCTATTGCCGCACTTGATACATTAATTGCCTTTTTAGCAGGCTTATTAATTATTCCGGCTCTTTTTGTCGCTCAATACGCAGGGCAAGAAGTTTTTGCTGGTGGTCACCTAATTGGCGAAGGTCAGCTTATATTTCAAATACTCCCCTCTCTCTTTGCTTCAATGGGTGATAGCGGCTTAGTTGTTTCCTTTGCTTTTTTCATGTTGCTATCTATTGCTGCACTTACCTCAACAATTTCTTCAACTGAAGTACCTGTTTCTTATTTGGTTGAAGAAAAATCGTTTGCTCGTAATAAAGCTACTTGGTTAGTTTCCCTGGTTGTATTAATTGCCAGTATGACCCTAGTAGCTTTCTTTGATGTATTGTTTGGTTTGGTTATTCAGTTACTTACCACGATACTACAGCCGTTAATGTCACTGTTTTATTTCATCGTGGTAGGTTGGATATGGCAACGTGGCAACAAATTAAATGAGATAAGTAGATTAAAAGAAAAGCCTGCTCTGCGTGCTTTTGCTTTTTACTTACGCTTTATTTGCCCAGTCCTTTTACTCGTTGTCTTTTTCAACGTGGCTTTCTAACTGCTCTTGTAATTCAACTTGCTCTATTTTTTCAAAGCGATCTGATATTTTGTCGGCTGATGTGTGAATTTGTTTCACATCGACAGCGGCTTGATCAATATGCCTAGCTAAATTAGCGAAACGCCCTTTGAACCGATCGAAGTCTTTTGATAGGTGCGAAAGGTGGTCTTGAATAATATGAATTTGAGCGCGAGTTGCCTCGTCTTTAAGTACCGACCTTGCCGTTGTTAAAATGGCCATTAGCGTTGTTGGTGAGGTTAACCATACTCGCTTTTTATTAGCATATTCAACTAAGTCGCTATGATGTCCATGAATTTGCGCAAAGATAGCTTCCGCAGGAATAAACATAATAGCGCCGTCGGCTGTTTCATTATTTATTAAATACTTTTCACTAATATCATTTACATGCTTTTTAATATCTAACTTGAACTGTTTTAAAGCATTGTTTCTGTCGGCTTGTGCCAACGAGTAATCGACCATTTTTCGATAACTTTCTAGCGGGAATTTTGCATCAACCACCACGTTACCAGTAGGCTTAGGTAAAAACAAAACGCAGTC
>CAWVWK010000111.1:0-8302 GCA_963933725.1 uncultured Colwellia sp. | reverse complement strand
AAGTTTGCCGTTTCGATATTTAAACCTTCTTCTTTTGCTTCTGCTTCAGTAACACCTACCCATGCCATTTCTGGATCTGTGTAAGCGATAGAAGGGATGCAACGAGGGTCGAACTCATGTTTCTTGCCTGAAATCACTTCAGCAGCACAATGCGCTTCATGAACAGCTTTATGGGCAAGCATAGGTTGGCCTACAACATCACCGATAGCGAAAATATGAGGTACATTAGTACGCATCTCTTTTGATACATTAATGAAGCCACGCTCATCAACGTTAACACCTGCTTTATCAGCAGCCACCAAGTGACCGTTTGGCTTACGACCAACAGCAACTAAAATTTTATCGTAACGAACTTGTTCAGCTGGCGCATTTTTACCTTCAAAAGTAACGTATAAGCCATCGTCTTTAGCATCTACAGCCACAACTTTAGTTGAAAGCATTACAGATGTAAAACGAGGCTTATTGTATTTTGTATAAATTTTAACAATGTCTTTGTCAGCAGCAGGAACAAGCTGGTCAGCAAATTCTACTACCGATACATTACTACCTAATGAGCTGTATACAGTACCCATTTCTAAACCGATAATACCGCCACCAAGAACTAACATTTCAGCAGGTACATCTTCTAGTTCTAAAGCACCCGTTGAATCGATTACACGAGGGTCATCTTTTGGAATGAATGGTAGGTCTACAACTGAAGAGCCACAAGCAATAATAGCGTTATCAAATGTAATGACGCTTGTTCCATCACTACCTTCAACTTCAATGGTTTTATCTGAAGTAAATTTACCGTAACCTGTAACCGTTTTCACTTTACGCATTTTGGCCATACCGGCAACACCTTGCGTAAGTTTACCGACAACATCTTTGTCTTTCCATTGACGAATTTTTTCTAAATCGATTTGAGGTTTACCGAAAGTAACACCGTGAGCTTCCATATCTTTAGCATCATCAATAACCTTTGCAACATGCAATAAAGCTTTTGAAGGGATACAACCGACATTTAAACAAACACCACCTAAATTGTCATACTTTTCAACTAATACAACATCTAAGCCTAAGTCTGCCGCGCGAAAAGCAGCAGAATAGCCACCAGGGCCTGAACCTAAAACCACGACTTGCGTTTTTATCTCGTTACTCATAACTTCCTCATTATGTTTGAAGAACGTATCAGATATGATTTTGTTCTTTTTAAGTATATTTTACTAATGGGCGAATTCTACGCCTATGCGAAACGTTTCGCCAATTATTTCTGTAATTAAAGTGGGCATAATGTAATTAATATCAACATTTACCCAGTACCGCATTATAAAATTAACTGTCTAATATCTGACATAACATTAGAAAGGTGAACTGTGAATCTTGCTGCAACAGCACCATCTATAACTCTATGATCATAAGACATCGAAAGTGGCAACATCAAACGAGGTTCGAATTCTTTTCCGTTCCATTTAGGCTTCATTTCAGACTTTGAAACACCTAATATAGCTACTTCAGGTGCATTTACAATTGGTGTAAATGCTGTTCCACCTATGCCCCCTAAACTTGAAATGGTAAAACAACCGCCTTGCATGTCGGCAGCTTTTAATTTTCCATCTCTCGCCTTAAGGCTAATTTCTAATAATTCACGAGATAACTGGTGGATACCTTTTTGATCGACATTACGAACAACAGGAACAACCAAACCATTTGGTGTATCAACAGCAACACCTATATGGATATATTTTTTCAAAATCAAGCTTTCACCGTCATCACTCAAACTTGAGTTAAAAACTGGGAATGCGGCAAGCGCATCAGCAGCTGCTTTTAAAATAAATACTAATGGCGTAATTTTAAAACCAAGTTTTTTCTTTTCACAAATCACATTTTGCTCTTTTCGGAAAGCTTCAACATTCGTGATGTCGGCTTCATCAAATTGCGTTACATGAGGAATAGTTACCCAGTTCCTATGTAAAAATGGCCCTGAAATTTTCTGTATACGTGTTAAAGCCTTGGTTTCAATTTCACCAAATTTAGCGAAATCGATAGTCTTTGCACTTACAACTTGTAAGCCACCTTCACCAGCACCTGTAGAAGTTCCTGCATTGGCTTTAGGGCGAGACAACTCATATTTTACGTAAGACTGTACATCTTCTTTTAAAATACGACCTTTATTACCAGTACCTGTTACAAGCGTTAAATCTACGCCAAATTCACGCGCAATACGTCGAATCGAAGGCGACGTGTAAATTTGTCCTTTTCTGGTTTCACCCGCTTGAGGGTGATGCGGAACAGGGGACACTTTTGGCGCGGTGGTTGAAGCAACTTTTGCTACTTCTGGCTTGCTTTCAATAACCTGTGCTGGTGCTGGCGCAGCACTTGGTGTACTTGATGCTGTAGTAGGCTCAGATGACGAACCTGCCGTTTCAAGCTTAATGACTAAACTACCTTCTTTAACTTTATCACCTGTTTTAATAAAGACTTCCTTAACTGTACCTGCTTGTGGAGAAGGTACATCCATGGTCGCTTTGTCGGTTTCAAGTGTTATAAGGCCATCTTCGGCTTCAATCACGTCACCTACTGCAACCAAGATTTCAATAACATCAACTTCTCCATCTTCACCAATATCTGGAACTGCTACTTCGATAACGGCTGGAGCCGCTGCTGCTGGAGCCGCTGCAGGAGCTGGCTCTGCTACAGGCGCTTCTACTGCGTGTTGTTCAACAACTTCAACAGCTTGCTCTGGTTCTTCGCTTTCTTTTGATTGGGCTTGCTCTGCAGCAATTTCACCAATGACATCGCCTTCTTTGATTTTGTCACCAACCGCAACCGATAAACTTAATAATTTACCAGCAAAAGGGGCAGGGATGTCCATAGAAGCTTTGTCTGTTTCAACGGTAACAATACCTTCGTCAGCTTCGAGTGTACTGCCTACTTCTACACACACTTCAATAATCTCTACTTCTTCGCCACCTACATCGGGGACTAGGATTTTTTCACTATTTGACATGTTCTTTTCCTTATCTAGTCGATAACTACTGTTAAGCGTAAAGTGGGTTAAGTTTGTTTACGTTGATGTTAAAGCGTTTTATCGCAGCGGTTACAACACTTGACTCTATGTCGCCACGGCCAGCTAACTCGTATAACGCAGCAACTACAATGTAGAACTGATCTACTTCGAAATGTTGACGTAAGTTATCGCGACTATCGCTTCGACCAAAACCATCTGTTCCTAATACGCGGTATTCGGTATCTATATATGCACGTACTTGATCAGAGTAGTTCTTTATGTAGTCTGTTGCTGCAATTGCAGGCCCTGCTTTTTGGGTAATGATTTGTGAAATATAAGGTACTTTCGCTTTACTTTCTGGGTGAAGCATATTCCATCTAGCAACGTCTTGACCATCGCGTGCCAATTCATTGAATGAAGTAACTGAGTAAACATCACTTGAAATATTAAAGTCATTGGCAAGAATTTGTGCTGCTTGACGTACTTTTTCTAAGATTGTGCCAGAACCCATTAATTGAACGTTAGCAATTGCTTTCTTCTTGCCTTTTGAAGGCACCTGTTCTAATTGATAAATACCTTTGATGATTTCCTCATCGATATTTTTAGTATCAGGAATTGCAGGGTGACTGTAGTTTTCATTCATTAACGTTAGGTAGTAGAAAATATTTTCATTTTCTTCATACATGCGTCTTAAACCTTCACGCACGATTACGGCAACTTCATAACCGTAAGTTGGATCATAAGTAACACAGTTAGGTATAACACCTGCTTGCACGTGTGAATGACCATCTTGGTGTTGTAAACCTTCACCGTTTAGCGTTGTTCTACCTGCAGTTGCACCAAGTAAGAAACCTCTTGCTTGGCTATCACCAGCAGCCCATGCTAAATCGCCTACACGTTGGAAACCAAACATTGAATAGTAAATATAAAATGGGATAGTTGTCGCATTACAAGTCGAGTAAGAAGTACCTGAAGCCACCCATGAAGCCATAGCACCTAATTCATTAATACCTTCTTGCAGTACTTGGCCTTTTTTATCTTCACGGTAATAAGCAACTTGGTCAGCATCTTGAGGAACATATTTTTGTCCTTCATTCGCATAAATACCTACTTGACGGAATAAACCTTCCATACCAAAGGTACGTGCTTCATCAGGAATAATGGGTACTATGCGCTTACCAATTTTTTTATCTTTTAATAAAACATTTAAAACACGAACAAAAGTCATGGTTGAAGAAACTTGTCTATCACCAGAGCCTTTTAAAATACTATCAAAAGCTTTAAGTGCTGGAACTTCGATAATATCTTCAGATTGCTGTCGGCGTGCTGGTAAAGAGCCGCCTAAAGCTTCACGACGTGCTTTCATATACTTATATTCATCACTATCTTCAGGGAACTGATAGAAAGGTAAGCTTTCAATATCTTCATCGGCAATAGGCATGTTAAAGCGGTCACGATAATGTTTAATAGACTCTAAATCCATTTTCTTAACATTATGTGCAATGTTTAAAGCTTCACCTGAAGCACCTAAACCAAAACCTTTAACCGTTTTAGCTAGGATTACTGTTGGACGACCTTTGGTGTTTTTCGCTTTTTCATAAGCAGCATAAACTTTTACAGGGTCATGACCACCACGGTTTAAACGCCAAATATCCTTATCAGACATATTAGCAACCATTGCTTCTGTTTCAGGGTATTTATTAAAGAAGTTTTCGCGAGTGTATTTACCACCTTTCGCTTTACAGTTTTGATATTCACCGTCAACTGTTTCATTCATTAATTGCAGCAATTTACCTGAAGTGTCACGAGCAATAAGCGGATCCCAATAGCTTCCCCAAATTACTTTAACAACTTCCCAGCCTGCACCACGGAAAGTGCCTTCAAGTTCTTGGATAATTTTACCATTACCACGTACAGGACCATCTAAGCGCTGCAAGTTACAGTTAATAATAAACGTTAAGTTGTCTAAACCTTCACGCGAAGCAAGACCAATAGCACCTAATGATTCTGGCTCATCTGTTTCACCATCACCCAAGAAACAGTAAACACGTTGGCCAGAGCAATCTTTAATGCCACGATCAGTTAAGTATTTAAGGAATCGAGCAGTATAAATTGCTTGAAGAGGGCCTAAGCCCATAGATACAGTTGGGAACTGCCAGAAATCGTCCATTAAGTGAGGGTGCGGGTAAGAAGAAAGACCGTTTCCGTCACACTCTTGTCTAAAGTTAGACATTTGCTCTTCTGTTAAACGACCTTCTAAGAATGCACGAGCATAAATCCCCGGAGATATATGACCTTGGGCAAAAATAAAATCGCCACCATCTTTTTCTGTTGCTGCTTTAAAGAAGTGATTGAAACCAACATCGTATAAAGTAGCACTTGATGCGAAACTACCAATATGACCACCAAGCTCTAAATCTTTTTTAGAAGCACGTAATACTAAGGCTAATGCGTTCCAACGAATAGCTGCACGAATACGAGATTCAATGGTTTGATCCGCTGGCATATGCGGCTCTTGACCTGGAGAAATAGTATTTACATAAGCGGTTGTTGCAGTAAAGGGTAAATGCGTACCACCGCGGCGAGCACGGTCAATAAGTGATTCTAATAAGTAATGAGCGCGTTCAGCCCCTTCATTTTCAAGAACAGCTTCAAGTGATTCTAACCATTCTTGTGTTTCTAATGAATCAATGTCTATTGGTTTATTCTCTGACATATTCTATTTCTCCAATTTTAAAATTATTTTGCAAAAACTCGCCTAACTCACTTTTGCTTATCTTTTGTAAATAGTACTATTTTCTTCTAATAGAGCGTTCAATTCTGCTGTTTTCTTGTGTCATTTTTAGTAAGCGTTCTTCAATAAAAGACAAGTGCTTGTGACTTGCACCCCACGCCTTTTGGGGTTGACCACTAGTAATAGCATTTAGTAATGATCTTCTGTAATTGGTGATTTTGCTGAATACTTCAGGGTTCTTTGCCAATATATTTAGGTTTTTTTCTATGCTATCTGTTAATAAATCAGACATGCTTCGCGCTAAGTGTACAATTACGACATTGTGTGATGCAGCACAGATAGACAAGTAAAAGTCGAAAACCGCTTTTGCTTCAAGGCGAAAATCGTTTTCTAATTGACTATTGCCAATATTAGTATGTTTTTTCTGGATATCATTAAAATCTGCTTCTGTACCTCTCATTGCAGCATAATAAGATGCCATTCCTTCGATACCGTGCCTAAATTCTAATAAGTCGAATTGAGATTCAGTGCTTTTCGCCATTAACTCAAATAACGGATTAGAAAAGCCACTTAGAATATCTTTACTGACAAAAGTTCCATCACCTTGTCTTCTGGTAACTAGACCTTTTAATTCTAACTTTTGAATAGCCTCTCTTAAGGATGGTCTTGATACATTAAATTGTAATGCAAGTTCTCGTTCCGATAGAAGCTTTTCACCTGGCTGTAAACTTCCTTCAATAATCATATTTTCTAGTTGTTCTAATATGACATCAGCAATTTTTTTAGGCTTCAAAGGTGTAGGCATAAAAATTTAATATAACAACTTAGTTAAGAAAAAACATTTAGAGAGTTATTGGTAAATTGGTCTTACCTTTAACTCTTCAGGTAAAAAAATTGATTCAGCATATAGAATCTTGGCTACAATTTAGAGTAAAAAGGCCCTTTTTACAAGAAAAAACTCTAATTACCTTTGTCTTTATCAAAGGCAACGGTAATTTTTGTTTGCATAATGGTAATAACTAGCTTACTAGGTTATATTTTAGATAATTTATTTCTCCTTTTTTAGCTATTTTAAAAAACAGTAAATTGAGTTTTAACCAATATGAAACGTTTTAATCTTTTCCACAGTATTTTGTTTACTCTCTTTATATCAACGAAAGTATTGGGGGGAAATGGCTCTGACCTCTTTGAAGAAAAACATAAACAAACAAGCACTTCTGTTGAAGAAGAAATGACCGATAATCAGTACAATGCTTGGTTGAAAGATAAATACTATAAACAACATCAGGCGCTTATTCCTAAAGTTGCTGTTGCTAATATATTTTGGGCTTGCAATAGAATAAGAAAGACAGATCCCATTGGTTATCGTTTAAAAGACTTAATCTTAAAAATGAGAAAAGATCAATTAGCATTAAAGCTAAGTGAGTGCTTAGGTGATGATGAAGTAAAGTCTAATATAGCATTAGACTTTGGCTTAGTGGGCTGTTTTTCAGATCAATTCACTGACCTTCCATCTGAAGAGAAAAAATTAAAGATGGTACTTGTTAATACCGCAATTGAAAGTTTAACGCGTAAAGAGCGGGAGCAAAGCTTTGCAAAGTGTGTCAATCAACAATCGTTTAATTATTTACAGTAAATAATGACATAGTCCATGAATATATTACGATAGTTACAAAAGTTCATACTTTGTAACAACTTTGACGTATACTCTTTTGACACTTTTTTTTATTACCTTATAGTAACTTTCAAGAATAATCTTATTTAGGGAAAAGAAGATGCAAGAAACAACTAAAATCATTGTCGTAGATGATGACATGCGATTACGTTCTCTATTAGAGCGGTATCTACTTGAACAAGGCTATACGGTAAAAAGCGCAGCTAATGCAGAGCAAATGGATCGTTTACTAGAACGAGAAAACTTTCATTTACTTGTGTTAGATTTAATGTTGCCGGGTGAAGATGGGCTTTCTATCTGTAGAAGGTTGCGTCAACAAAACAATGATATCCCTATTGTTATGTTAACAGCCAAAGGTGATGAAGTTGATCGTATTATTGGTTTAGAGCTTGGGGCAGATGATTACATGCCTAAACCATTTAACCCAAGAGAGTTACTTGCAAGGATAAAAGCCGTATTAAGACGTCGTGTCAATGAAGCACCCGGCGCTCCTTCTATGATTGAGAATAGTATCGATTTTGGTGAGTACAGGCTTAACCTTGCAACGCGTGAAATGGTAAAGGGCGATGTACATATGCCATTAACCAGTGGTGAATTTGCTGTATTAAAAGCATTGGTCTCACACCCTAGAGAGCCACTTTCTAGAGATAAATTAATGAACCTTGCACGTGGACGAGATTATTCTGCATTAGAGCGAAGTATTGATGTGCAAGTGTCAAGACTGAGAAGAATGTTAGAAGACGACCCCGCTAAACCACGTTATTTACAAACGGTTTGGGGTTTGGGGTATGTATTTGTACCAGATGGAAATACAATTTAAGTTGGTTTGTAAATGAAGATACTGCCTCGTAGTGCGTTTGGACAAACAGTATTATTAATTGGTTTTTTATTGTTTATAAACCAG
>CAWVWK010000110.1:0-8464 GCA_963933725.1 uncultured Colwellia sp. | reverse complement strand
AGAACCAAAAATTTATTTAACATGATGAATATCCTTTACTTTTACTTTTACTTTTACTTTTCGATTTACTTGTAAGTAAGACTTTATAATTGCTTCAACGTGATTAAATACATACAAGCTTTAAACGCTTAAATGGTAAATGATACTCCGTTATTTTCAGTTTATTCTGCATACTTTTAAGGTGTATAACAAGTGTTTCCCTTTTTACACATTTAATTATTCAGGCATATAGTGTAATCTGAGCCTTTATTTTCTTTAATAGGCGTTTATTTGTGTTTGATTTCGTAGATAATATAATTTTTTTATTTCAAAGCTCTACCTTTTTATTCTACGCTTTTACCTTTTTACTCTCGTTGCTTGTCGGTAGTTTTTTAAATGTGGTCATCTATCGTCTACCTAAAATAATGCATAACCAATGGCATGCAGAATGTAGGGAGTTTTTAGTTGAAGAACTCGATAGCACCAAGCAAGCCAAAATTCCCCCTTTAACCTTATCTGCGCCGCACTCCAGTTGCCCACACTGCGATCACGCTATTCGTTTTTATGAAAATATCCCTGTTATTAGTTGGCTTTTTCTTCGTGGCAAGTGCAGCCAATGTAAAGAAAAAATATCGATTCGTTACCCACTTGTTGAGCTAAGTACAGCCCTACTAAGTTTAATCGTAGCGCAACACTTTGGCGTGAGCATGCAAACACTATGGCTTGTGTTACTTACCTGGGGGCTAGTAGCGCTTACCATGATAGATTTTGATCACATGCTATTACCCGATCAAATTACGCTACCCTTGCTTTGGTTAGGTTTACTTATCAACGTAAATGGTACGTTTGTACCTCTGAGCGATGCGGTCTTGGGTGCTGTTATTGGTTACATGAGTTTATTTAGTATTTTTTGGATATTTAAACTTTTAACCGGTAAAGAAGGTATGGGGTTTGGCGACTTTAAACTATTTGCTTTATTTGGTGCTTGGATTGGTTGGCAATTACTACCTATTCTAATTTTAATGGCTTCTGCTGTTGGTGCACTTGTTGGCATCTCACTGATGCTCTTTAAGAACCACGAACGTGGACAGGCTATTCCTTTTGGCCCTTATATAGCGTTTGCCGGTTGGATAACCATTTTATGGGGTGAAAGCATTTGGCAGTGGTATTTAGGCTACATTTACTAAACACCTATTAAAAACGCATATCACACAATTTTCAAGGTAACTCAATGGCAAAGTTTATTGTTGGACTAACAGGCGGAATCGGTAGTGGTAAAACAACCGTAACGACTATGTTTGAAGAACTCGGGGTTAATGTTGTTGACGCTGACCTTGTTGCAAGACAGGTTGTTACCCCCGGAAGCACGGCATTAAAAGCGATAAAAAAGCGCTTTGGTGATAATTATCTTAACGAAGACGGGCAACTTAACCGACCTTTATTACGTGAACGGATATTTAGTAATAACGAAGATAAATTATGGCTCAATAGTTTGATGCACCCTTTAATTAACGATGAAATGCACAGACAACTTAGTGCAACAACAAGCACCTATTGCATTCTAGTTGCCCCATTGCTACTTGAAAATAAGCTTTATGAAAAAACCGACACGGTACTGGTGGTTAATGTAAGCCTCGAAGATCAAATAAAACGCACGGTTAAACGTGATGGCAGTAACGAGGCTTTGGTAAAGAGTATTATCGCGAGCCAAATATCTCAAGAAAATCGCTTAGCGCTTGCTAACGATATTATTGATAATTCAGCAAGTGACTTGTCCAAAATAAAAGAACAAGTTAAGCAACTTCATCACAAGTACTTAAGTTTTTCAGAACAAATACATAAGAGATAGAAGCAATATTGTCTTTAAAAATCGACCAAAAATCGTCTACTTGCAGTCATTACATATAGTAGGTAGTATCATTAATTCTTTATTTAAAACTAGTTAGCAGTATATGGATTCAATTTTATATGAACATCCGCTCAATGAGCGAATTCGACAGTACCTAAAAATTGAACAATTGTTTGATCAAATAAATCACTGTGTTGATAAAGATATCCATGACTTTCAACATGTGTTTTTCCATGCCTTTTTTGGTATTTTAGACGCGCTTGAACGTAGTGATATAAGAGGTGTTTTACTTAAAGACCTCGAAAAACTACAACAAACTCTGGTACTCTGGTCAAAATCTCCAGACGTTAATAATGAAATGTTAGAATTTAACCTTCGTGAAACCGTTAAGCTTCTCGCTCACCTCAAAATGGTTAAGCCTATTTGGCAAGACTTAAAAGATGACAAATTACTTTCTGCTATAAAACAACGTTTCGCGATTCAAGGTGGCAATTCAAGTTTTGATTTACCGCAATTAAGGTTTTGGTTGTACCAAGGTGAAGAGCAAACTACTCACGACATTAAGCTCTGGCTAAGTAAATTAATAGATGTTGAAGCATCTATTGCCTTAATTTTAAAGTTTATTCGTCTTAGAGCCTCTTTTACCACAATAGAGACAGAGAACGGTTTTTATCAAGACAATACTGAAAACATACTTTTACTACGCCTTAAAATTGCTAAGGATGTAAAATATTATCCTACCATTAGTGGTAATAAATACCGCTACTCAATTCGCTTTATGCACCCCTGTAAACAAAAAGGCACTCGTCATGCGAGTCAAGCAATCACCTTTGAATTAGCAAGTTGTTGATTGCCGTTTAAGTTAAGTCAAAAAAACGACTTTAGTTAACTATTAATCAATAAAAAAACAGCGGATAGAGAACGGATAGAGTGATATAATTTATTCTATTTATCTTTAAGAGATTACTAACATGTCTTTAAAAGTTCCATGCCCGCAATGCTCAACCGATGTATTATGGGTAAAAGAGAGTACCTTTAAGCCCTTTTGCTCTGAACGTTGTAAGTTAATTGACTTAGGTGATTGGGCGGCTGAAAACCATAAAATAAGCCAACCTTTACAGGCTGATGTTGAATTGTCTGAAGACGATCTTGATGCTTTAGAAGAACAGTTTATGTTGAATAATAAATTTTTTGTTGAGCCCGAATAACAGGGCTAAGTAACTCCGCAACGAAAAGGTAATTTCAACCTTTTCAAAAAGCAAAAAAGTGCGATAAATATCGCACTTTTTTGTTCTAAGCCATAATACAAATCTCTCTATGGCACTAAACTATTTAAAAAGTTTAAGCTTGGGGCAAAAAAGGCAGCACCCATTTCTGCTTGTGTATACTTAAGTAAATCATCAACGTTACCGTGCCCATCACCATGAATCATACTTTTTAACATAAGCTCAAAAGGTTTTGGTGAGTGGCAGTATGAAACAAACATTAAGCCTTGTTTTTTTATATCACCAAAAGGCATACTTTGTCTTAAAATCTCGATGCTTTCTCCAGCATCGTCTTTCAAACTTGTACGCTTGGTATGTGCACATAAAGATTTTGCTTCACTTGCATATTCAACGTTATCTATCTTAGTTCTACCATAAGTGTCTTCTTGTGTTTGTAGTTCTAAAGTATTCCATAATACTAAATTATGTTGATACTTTTGAATATGCAAATAACTGCCAGCCGTAAAGGCTCGATCTGCTTGTTCTTCAACCAAAGCTACTTTTCGTCTGTGCATACTTTTAGGGTTTTCAGTACCATCGACAAAGCCAGTTAAATCTCTGCCATCTAAGTATCTAAAACCCTGTATTTGTTCAATAAGCTCGACACTGTCGGCAAGTAACTGACTAACTTTGGAGCTAACAATATGGTTAACGTCTGAACGGTCACTGCGAATCTCTATATAAATATCGACGTTATTAACTGGCGCAACACGATCTTCACAACTCATCGCAGGAAACGGAGAAAGTAAGGCGGGTCTTGCTTGCGGATAAAATTCATCCCAGTAAGAACTGCCAATAGCAATAACCCCAATTAAGTTCGCTTCTGAAAATTGGTTGGCGTAATCATCAAATAAGGCTGGCAGGCGAGATAACGCTTCGCGTATAAAACCATTTTTACCATCTAATGCATTAAATAATAAATAACAGCCATGTAAGTTTGGCTCTGCACATATTCCAAATTGTTCTCTCGCCATGATATATTCCGTAAGTCTTTATAAATTACATTAATTATAACTAAATAAATCAGTAATTAAAGTAAAGACCTGTTTATTGTACGTTAAACGGTGCCCAAATGAGTAAGCTACTAACGGGTTAACTCGTAACTGCGTTTATTTCATCTAATAAGCATGCCATAAGTTCCTCATTTAAAGGTTTACCTTGCTTTAACTCGGTTTCAAGTTCGCTAGCACATTGCGCTATTTCAATTACCTCAAATACATAAGCAGCACCGGCAAGTTTATGTATTTCTTTTGTTAATTCAGCTAAGTTGTTTTCATGCATTAACGACTCTATGCTTGCTTTACTTTGCACTAAGCTCAATATAAATTTCGCCTTTAAGTCGGTAGAAGAAATTTCATCATCATTTTTGCTTGAACTATCCGTTGTACCTGCACTTTCTTTAACTGCTTTTGATGGCTCTTCTGCATTAACAGGCTTTTTCTCAAAATGCTCATCGACTACAGCAATAAATTTTGCTCGGTCGATAGGCTTACTTAAGTGCCCTGTAAAGCCTTTTTCTAAATACATTTCTACTTCATGGACCATGGCATTGGCGGTTAAAGCGTATATAGGCGCTGGATAATTCAGTTCTTTTAACTGAGAAAGCGTAGAAACACCGTCCATTTTAGGCATTTGAATATCCATAAAAATAGCGTTTACTTGGTAGGACTCACAAAGAGACAGTACGTCAAGGCCATTCGCGGCTTCCAGTACCTCTAATCCTAGGTTGGTTAGCATCCTTGCAATAAACTGACGGTTTTCTTGGTGATCTTCCGCTAAAATCACCTGACCATGATATTTCGAACGTGCTTTGCTCACGATTGAAGTATCGAGGTGGTAAGAGTTATCTTCGCTGTTTGTAGCTGTTGCTTGTTGGTTTTGCTGTGTTAGTTCAATTTCCTTAACTGCCGCTTCTATAGGCATGGAAAAAGTAAACTGACTGCCCTTACCTACTTCACTTGTCACTGAAATTGTGCCATTCATCATTTTGGCGAGTTGGTTCGAAATATAGAGACCTAATCCCGTTCCACCGAAGTGCCTGCTAATGCTTTCATCCGCTTGATTAAAACTGCCAAAAATATTTTTTTGTTGCTCTTTATCGATACCAATACCGCTATCTTTAACAGTGAAAACTAGGTTGTTTTTAGCTATTTCTACCGTTAATTTAACTTCACCTTGGTTAGTAAATTTAAGAGCATTCGAGCATAAGTTGATTAAAATTTGCTTTAAACGGGCACTGTCTATTCTCACTATCAAAGGGTTTTCTATCTGGCTATCAATGGTGAATAACACCCTTTTTCGTTTTGCCGGCTTAGTAAACATGCCTTTTAGAGTAGTTAAAATATCTTGGATTTTTTCATCGCTTAAAGAAAGCGCTAGTTTGTCTTCCTCTATCTTACTCATATCTAATACATCGTTTACTATATCTAACAAATGCAGACTATTGTTATGAATAATTTTTACTTCACTGTCTAACTCGCTCTCTTGGTAGTCACCATATAAAATGCCTTCAGTATGCCCTATAACAGCGGTTAAAGGCGTTCTGATTTCATGGCTCATATTGGCAACAAATTGGCTTTTTATTTTATCTGCTTTTACCAGTCTTTCCGATAACAGTGCTAATTCGCTAGTACGTTCTTTTACTTTAGCTTCCAGCGTATCGGTTAGCTCTACCTCAAGGTGGCGACGGTATAACAAGAACGCGACTAAAGAGATAAAAAATATTGCTATGATAATAAAATTTTTCTGTTGGTTTTCTTGCTTTTGTTCTATTTTTTGCAGTTTTTCATTTTGCTCTAATCGTTCAATTTCTAGTTCTAGTTGAGTGGCACCAAATAATGCCATCTGTTCATTCAGACGTGTATTAGTATATATTCTTGTTTCTGCTCTTGATTGAAGTAAATCGACTAGTGCCCCCTTATAGTTTCCTTGTTCTGATTTAATTAAGGACATAATGGCTTTATTGGCAGTTAAAAGCTCTTCATCTGGCATTGCAATGGCAAGTTCATTTGATAATTCAAGGTTTTTAATAGCAGATGCTATACGTCCTGATGCAAATTGTGACTGCGCTAACGTTTGATAACTATTTGCTAATGTTGGTATGTTCTGATTTTTTTTACTTACCTCGATAGCTTCTTTTGCATACTCTTCTGCTATTTCTAGTTCGTCAATTCGAAAGTAAACTTCTGCTAGATTATGTAACTGTGAAGCTAAATCATAAAAATGACCTTGCTCTCTAAAGTATTTAATTGCGCTTAGGTGTTCTTGCTTGGCAAGTTCAAGTTTATTAAGGTACTTATACACTACACCTAAATCACCACTGGCCATGGCTGCGCCGTATTCATCAGCCTTTAATATGCGCTGTGCTTTGACTTCTTTTAATATTACAGCAGCCTTTTCATACTGGAATAATTTAATGTATAAAGTCGCAATATTACCCTTTACATCGAGTTTATCAATCTCTGTGCCGTAAGTATTATAGATAGACTGTGCTGTTAAATAACTTGTTAAAGCCCCGGCTAAATCGCCTGAAGCAGTTTGCATTAAGGCGATATTATTGTGTAAATGCGCTTGCTTGACTAAGTTATCAGGGCTTCCTTCAAGCGACTGAAAGTAATTTAAAGACTTTAAATAATATGTCTTTGATTTTTCATATTCGCCAATATAATAAAGCATAATACCGTGGAGTTTATTTGCTTTGGCAAGAGCTAAATCCATTTCGTTCTCTGAAGCAAGCGCTTCTGCTTCTTTAATGTTTAAAATAGCGGGAGGGTAAGCATTTAGTTGAAAAAACATTCTAGCTAAACTTAATTTTATTTCTATTTGATCGCTAACACTGTGTGTGTCTTCGACTAATAATTCAGTTAATTTGTTGACCGCATCGCGCTTATCTTCAAGTGCTTCTGCTTCCTTGATAATTTCTTTTACTGAGTGATTTAACAATGAATGTTCTGCATTAACCAGTAACGGCATGATGCATATGATTAAAAGTAAAACTGTTTTCATTGGAGACCTGTCATTTGAGAATATTTTGCATAAAACTAGCAACATACTACACGTTATTTATCACCTTTAAACTAACTTTGTGTTTATTGTAATTGTTTTGTGACAACTTTGCCCCCCTCTGCTGTTTGCCTGTTGAAGTGATGAAATAAAATAGATACACTCCCTGCATTATTTTTAACCGAGTTATTTTTTTTATTCATTATTTACGTATTACTTTAATTATTTATTACTTTAATTATTTATTACTTTAATTACGTATTGCTTAAAAGAATAATCTCTAACTGTTCAAACAATCACTCATATATAAAAGGCAGTTCTATATGTTAAACCGTTTTCTTAAAACAACACTTGCTTTAGTGTTTACTTCTTCTCTAATGACAACAACCGCAAAAGCGACCATTGTTGAATTTGACACTAACCATGGTCAATTCCAAGTTAACCTCTTTGACACAACGACGCCAAAAACCGTTGAAAATTTTTTGAACTACATAGACAGTAATCACTATACCGATACGGTAGTACATCGCGTAGTACCTGACTTTATTGTGCAAGGTGGTGGGTTTGCTTTTCAAGGTGACTGGCCTTTAATGGAGAAAGAAGCAAATGAAAGCGTAGTTAACGAGCCAGTATATGCCAACGTTGCAGGTACCATTGCTATGGCTAAAAAAGAAGGGAACCCTGATAGTGCAACCAACCAATGGTTTTTTAACCTCGCTGACAATAGCTCAAACTTAGATAAGCAAAATGGTGGCTTTACTGTTTTTGGCCAAGTTATTGGTGAGGGTATGGATGTTATTAATGCTATTGCGGCTTTAAATACATGCCAAGAGATTCCTATGACAGATTATAGTGCAGAAGATTGTGCTGCTGGGACAACCCCAGGGTTTGAGAATTTTGTTGTGGTTTATAATGTAACCGTTATCGACTCTTCAACCGTTACGGATGCTGATTTAACTCCTCAAAAGTCAACTCATACTGATAATGGTGATGACTCAAGCGGTGGTGCTTTTATATGGTTGTCACTTCTTGCTGCTTTAGTTTCAGTTAGAAAAATGATTAAAAAGTAAATAGCTGCTAGCTCATGCCAATGTTCAATATATAAACCCATTATTGTCTTATATATTGAACAGCAACCTGTTTATAAAATACCTCTCCCGCCATTATTTCCCTCCCTTAAAAACAGCTTAAAAAAGTATAAACATCAAGAGAAGATATTTATTCTCTCTTTTAATATCAAACTAATGTAAAAAATATTGAATTTCTGTTCACTCTTGTGTAGTTTAATGCCATACATATTAAGTTTTATATGCCTATCAAAAGAAACGATAAACTCTCCCTCTAAACGTAAACAAAACGACATCAAAAC
>CAWVWK010000109.1:0-8475 GCA_963933725.1 uncultured Colwellia sp. | reverse complement strand
CAATAAATAGCAATGTAAATCTGCTATTAAAAATATTATTAGAGAAAAGTTATAGGTGATTATTTATTAAATAATGATAGTGATTATTGAAAGGAAAGATCAACCATTTATGAGGAACACACAAATGGTTGAGTTTGTTATTATTTTATTTTTTGAGTTTTTCTATCAAAAATTAACACATGTCACTAAATGGATTTTTATTGGGAAGCTCAATTTTCTGTGTAAATTCGGCTATTGAAAGGCTATTTTTAGATAGTTTTATTTCACTTTCATCAATAAGGTTTTCACCAAACTTATAAATAAGGTTAAAATCACCTGAGTTAGCTTTAAGTCTATTAACCTCTTGCGCACAGTTTACTGTTTCAAGCCTTTCTTGGTAAGCAGACATTGTCTCATGTCCGTATCGCTTTTGTAGCATAGCGAGCGTGATTTTCGGCGATAAAAGTGTTGCGGTTGCATTGTTGCCGCCGAAGCCTTTCGAGTTGATAAAAGCAACATCCATATCAGGACAGTGCCAATGCTCTGTTGCGATATTTAAATGATCGTTGTGAACATCTTTTGCAACACTATCAATGGTTGTTACACCGGGCATAATGTTGTGGCTAAATACGCCTAGAGCAACAGCCATTTGGTCGCCACTTGCAGGGCCAATTGTATGTCCTACAAAGGCTTTAGGTGCAGTAACAGGCCAATTTTCAATGTTAAAGCCTTCCGCTACTTTATGATAAATTAAAGACTCAGTGACTCGGTTTTGCGGCGTACTTGAGCCATGAGCAAGAATAAAACTTCGCTGTTGTATCGCTTCTTCACCTAAAATAGATTGCGCTAAGGCAACAGACTTTGCCATCGTAATGTAATTACCAGGCCCTGGCGCGGTAATAGACTTTTTAAATCCATCAGCGTTAACAAAAACATCGGGAATTGCTCCTAGTACGTTAGCGCCCATTTCTATAGCCAGTTTATCGTCCATTAAAATGGCAAATTGTGCGCCTTCACCAATAGTAAAGCCACAATTATCGCCAAAAGGTCGTGATGTTCTTCGATAGTCTGCAACACCGTTTCCATCTAATTTCTTTAAGCCTTCTTCGTTAGCAAGCGCATTCATGTTGCCAAACCCTTCGATTAATTCAGGTGTAATAGGAGTTTCAGCACTACCGACAATTGCAACACGTATCCGGCCGGCTTTCATATCATGAACAGCAGTACGTAAATTATAAAGAAAAGTTGCACAGGCGCCAGAAGAAGAAAACGTGGTTCCGATATTACCAATAACATAGGCATTAATAAAATCTGTCGACATGGTATTTAAACCTAAAGCTAGGTTTTTAGTACTAACACGGTCGCCTTTTAATCGATTACGGAGTAAGCCCCCTAAACCTTCGTTTTGCATTTGACCAGCAACGGATGATGAATAAGCACCCACTTGATCAGGGGTTATATTTTCTAAAATAGCATCCCATTCAATACCTGTTGATCGTATAGCATCACTGGCAGCAAAAATTGTAGCCTGAAGCCCGCGAGGCTGAAAACGACTGTTGTATAGGCTTTCTAGTTTAAAACCTGTGGGAAATTGGCCAGCTGCTTTGATAGGGTTGTCGCGGTATGCATCGTGCATTACAACAAGTTCTTCGGCTATTTCTACTTTAACTTTGTTATCGCCAAGTGGTGTTAAAACCCAACAACTAGGCACTGGTTGTGGCAACTCTTTTTCGCGTAGTTCAAAGCAAATATTTTGCTGAGAAGGCGCTATTTTCATTTTCTGATGCCAGTGTGTTGCATCGGGATTAAAGTGTGTTTCTTCAATTTTTCTAATAAGGGTGCCGGCAAGTATTCTTGTACCTAATTTTTGTTCAATATCTTTTTCGTCTATAGCTTGGTTTTGTTCATCAATTAATTGGCCATCTTTTAAGGTAACAAGGTTCATCAAAGTAGCTAAACCTAAATAAGTCTCTTGTCTTGCTTGTGTTGTTAATTTGTCGATAACAATACGACGGAAGCCTTGATGAAAAGAAGTACGACCTGCGGCATTAATTCCGCCCATTCCAACAACTAAGGGTAAAGTATTCATGAATAACCTATTTTTTGATAAAAATTTTATAACTACAGTATAAAGTTATAACCAGATGAGTTTTGTCATTATGAGCCATAGAATTACCTTTGAAGGACGCTGGTTTGTTAAAGTATACAAAAAAAGGTATAGTTCAGCATGTTTTGGCCATTAAAAAGCAATTTAATAGCCAAACGGTATTTAAAAGCTCATTTAACTTTCTGGAAAACTTATGCCTTTAATTGTTAATTCTCTTTGTGTAAATCAGGCGGTTTAAGATGTCGATAAAAGTCTCGTTGGTTTTATATGAAGATATGTTGGCAACCAGTGTGAGTTTGCCTGTAGAAATGTTAAGAGCAGGAGAAGCAATCGCACTACGTAAAAATAAATTAGCGCCGACTTTATTTATCCAAAAAGTTTCGCAAACGAAAACTCCTGTATCAACCCGATCATTAATCAAACTTAAAGCAGACAATCTACTGACCAATATTAAACAACCCGATTATGTGTTTATTCCTTCAATGTGGCGAAATCCAAGGCCACAACTAAGAAAATGTAAGGAAACAATACAATGGTTAAATAAAGTTTGGCATGAAGGTGCGACTTTAATTGCCGGGGGAACAGGAGTGTGTTTTATTGCAGAGTCAGGGTTACTTGATAATCGGCCCGCAACCACACACTGGCATTACGCTAAGCAGTTTCAGCGGAACTATCCTAATGTCGATTTAAAACCAGATTTTTTTATTACTCAATCTAAACGAATTTACTGTGCAGCAAGCGTTAATGCACTTGCAGATATTACGGTACATATAATTGAGCAAATCTATGATTTAGATGTTGCACAACAAGTTCAATTAAATTTCTCGCATGAAATTAGAAAACCTTATGAGGAGCAAAGATATCTTGAAGGTGGAGTAGAACGCCATGCTGATGAACTTATTGCTCAAATGCAGTTTTGGATGAAAAATAATTTAAGTTCGACAACCACATTAACTGAATTAGCACAACAATTTGAAATCAGTACACGTTCATTTAGTCGACGGTTTAAAAAAGCAAATGGGATAACAGCAACACTTTATTGGCAGCACTTGAAATTAGAATCGGCCAAGGAGTTACTCAAGAAAACTAACCTGCCCATTCAGGATATTTCGGGTTTGGTTGGTTATCAAGAGCAGGGGCACTTAACACGTCTTTTTAAAAAACATTTGAATTTAAGTCCTAAAGCCTATCGCGTAAAAGTTAGGAAAAAGTTATTTGATTTAGAGGCGGACTAAAAATAGTTTGTGTATTTACGAGTCGAGCTACCAGCTGTCTTTTGACTACGGGTAATAAATTACCGAAAACAGTTCTATAAAAAAGAATAGTATGGCATATAAAAAAGCTAGCAAGGGAATCAGTTACTAGCTTTGAGTGCTATTATAATTTGATGTGTTCATAGCATTTGTAGGTAGGCTATATAAAACAAGATCTAACAAAATGTAAATAATAGGTTAAGAGAGCTTATTTAGTCTCTTCAACAATAATATCAACCTGCCTTTTATTATTTTGTTGGGTAATTGCAACACGAATAGTATTCGCTTCTTTTTTGAAAGTAAGTGTTAAGCGGCCATACTTACTTTCACGGTGGATCGCTGCACCATAGTTTTCTTCATAAAATTTGATAATGTCACTTTCTTCTTCTTTGGTGAAGTAGTTTACAACCGCAGGCATTGCATCAGTTAAACTAGTGAAAATAAGCGCATCCTCAATAACAGGCACCGTAATAATCGAGCTTTCAGAGATAGAATACTCGATAGGCTCAACAGACTTTACTTCATCTTCACTGTTAAAGGCATGAAGTGGAGAACACAAGCCGATCGTTAATACAGCAGTTAAAGATGATTTTTGTAGAAATGATGCTAAATTTTTATTAATCATTGAAGACTTTCTCTTTATTTATAGCGAATATGTGTTAGCTTTAAAATACTAAACCATTAATGGCTGCGTTCAACATACTTTTTTTGCGTAACTTTCACAAATATATACGATTTTTACCGATAGTGCGATAATTACTTTGCAATAAAGTCTTTTTTATAATGTTCAACCCATAACGCGGTTGCTCCGCAGATTGCCACAGGCATTACGATTAAATTAACAATGGGTATCATCGAAAAGATACTTACTGTAATACCAAAACTGTAACTTAATCCTTTATTTCCTTTCAATGTATCTTTCATTATAGAAAAAGGTATCTTGTGATTGTCAAAAGGATAATCTTTATATTGTACCGCCATCACCCAAGCAATAAAAAGTAACCAAATGACCTGTCCAATAATAGGTAAAAAGAAAGATAAAATGAAGAAACCAAGTGCTCTTGGAACAAAGTATAATAGTTTTGTCCATTCTCTACTGAGCGTTCGAGGTGTATCTTTAATAATATCAAAGAAACTACCTTGGGGTGATGATTCACCTGACAAAATAATTTCTATTTTTTCTGATAATAATCCGTTAAAAGGAGCTGCCAACCAGTTAGTTACTGTGCTAAATATAAAAGAGAAAAATATTAAAACGCAAATCACTATAATGGGCCAAAGTATGACACTAAGCCAATCTAACCAGTTGGGCAGCCATGCCATTACGATAGCCATATAATGTTGTATTTCTAAATACAAATAATAAAAAGCAAAGCTAAAGAGTAAGGCGTTGATTAATAGTGGAATAAATACAAACCGACGTATTCCTTTTAGTTGAATTAACTGGAATCCTCTCATGAAATAACCAGCGCCGCTGGTATTGTAAGAAGGTTGTTGCTGGCTGTCTTGTTGTTTTAGCTGAGTCATAATAAAAGTATTAAATTGTTGTTGTATTTATTATAAGTTTTTTTATTAAAATAGACACATTTAACTTGTTACAAAATTTTATTTTATCTGTTAAAGTCAACAAGGTATAAGTTAGGGGTTGTTTGTCTTTCATATTAGTCTTTACTACAGACTAGCATTAAGATGATGAGGCGGAAAGCGTTCGATAGCAATATAAGCCAAATGAGCAACATCCCTTAGTATTGAACATAAATTTTTAAATAGGCGTACTCATGGAAGCAAATCTGAGAAATATCCTAATACTCATTAGCGCAATAGCGATTGTTGCTATTTTTATTCATGGATTATGGACAATAAGAAAAAATAAAAACCCTTACAAATTGAAAACACCGAAAAAGCCCTTTGAACATACCGATGATGAAAGTATAGATAGTAACGGCTTTGACCGTTTCGGCGTTGGCCAAGTAAAAGTTTCCCCGCAAAGTAGTCAAAACGAGCGTTCAAGCAAAGATCAAAGTTTGATAAATGAGCACGAATCTCTTGAAATCACGCAAAGAATAGAGCCAAAAATCTCTAACGTTGATACGCAACAGTTAGCTAAGGAAGACGTTTTATCTGAGACTTCTCGAGTAAACTCTTTTCAACACATGCAACAAAATGAGAAAGTTAATCAGTTAATAGGTGAGAGCGATACGAATAATATAGCTCCAGAAGATGAGTTTTCTCTTTCTACCGTAGATGCCTCTGAAAAGGCTTCTAGTTTATCTCAAACAAGTGAAATGAGTTTAACACAAACGATTGTGCTTGATAAAAATGGCATTAGAGAAGAACTAGGTCAATTAAGAGAAGAGCACCTTCGAAGAAATGTTTATCAAGAGCCCGTATCAAGAGCAAAGCCTCGCAGTATAAGTAAGTCTGTGACCCGAAAAATCAGTAAAGAAGAATTAAAAAGAAATCAAATGGAAATTAATTTTGATGACTCGGTGGATAGTTTAAAGGCTGAGCATTCTGTTCCAGAGAATAAGACTTTGAAAACAAATTCCGAACAACAAGAAAAATTACAGAATCAAGATCAGTTAGTTATTTCATTAAGCGTTGTGATGCCTCAAGGTCAGCAAATGATGGGGGCTGCATTATTACCTATGTTACTGACTTTAGGTTTTAAGTTTGGTGATTTAAATATTTTCCATCGCCATCAAGATAATGCTGGCAACGGTGATGTTCGTTTTAGTTTAGCAAATATGATGAATCCTGGTACGTTCGATTTAGATGCTATGGAAACTTTTGCAACCCCTGGTGTTAGCTTGTTTATGGCACTACCAAGCAAGGTGGATGCTTATACTAACTTTGAATTGATGTTATCAGCAGCAAAACACGTTGCTCAAGCATTCAATGCACAAGTAATAGACGATAAGCGTAATTTAATGACAAAACAAACAGAGCAACATTACGTTAGTAAAATAAGAGAGTTCGATAGACAACACCGTCTAGCTAAAGCAGAATAATCTTCATTTCTTAACACCAATTGAACTTGTTTTAGCCTTTAGATTAGTTGAACCTAGTTATAAGGCTAAAGCATACATTACACAGTTTACACACGAAAAATACCCTCTAATTTCCTTACTACAGTAGATTTTTACTGCACAAGTGAAGTCAAAATAATCCAAGGAATTAGCTGTTAGCTCACAAGGAAACTTCAATGTTATCTATTCATTTCTCTTTAGAACAAATAGAAATACTTAATCAGTTTGATACAACACTTGACCCAAATCTTCTACAGCAACTTTTTGCGGAGGCTGATTTAGCCGAAGCCGATTTATTGACTTTGCTCAAGGCATCCAATGCACTGTATCGTTCTGGTCAACAAGTGATTACAGATCAACAATATGACTCATACATATCCATGTTAAAGAACATTAATCCATTGCACTCTTTTTTAAATCAAGTAGAGCCCGAAGTCTTGGCAGAAGCGAAAACGGTAGAATTGCCTAAAAGGATGCTTTCAACTGAAAAGTCTTACTCTTTAGAGGATATAAAAAAATGGATAGGCCGTATTTTAAAAGCAGCGCAAGAAATTAATGTAGCAGAGAATGATATTGAAATTAGAGTAACACCCAAGTTAGATGGTTATGCGGCTTATGATGATGGGAATATTCTTTATACGCGTGGCGATGGCTATAGAGGGCAAGATATCACAAGGGCTTTTGAACGAGGTCTAAAAATCGCTAATAACGGTCGTCGCGGTCTAGGGCCGGGCGAAATTGTTATTAAGAAAAGTTATTTCGATCAGGTTTTAAGTCAACATTTTGAGAATTCAAGAAATATCCAGGCAGCGATTATTGCAGAAAAAAAAGTAGATCCAAATGTTCAAAAAGCAATAAACGATGGTGCATGTGTATTTTATCCTTTTGCACTTATTGAAAACAAAACGGCTCATTTTTCAGTTATTATCGATAACTTCGAGACGGTCGTTGAAGAAATGTGGCAGGCCGTAGATTTTGACATTGATGGGGTCATTCTAGAAACAACACATGAAGCAATTAAAGCCCATATGGGAGCCACAAGACGTAACCATAGATGGCAAATAGCTTTTAAAGTTAATGAAGAGTCTGCAGAAGTTGAAGTTAAAAATATTATTCCACAAACCTCTCGAACTGGACGTATTTCACCCGTTGCTGAACTCGTACCAACTAAACTAAGTGGTGCAACCATAAGCCGAGTAACTGTTCACCATTATAATATGGTTAAAACGAACGGAGTAGGTCCTGGCGCTATTGTTGAGCTTGTAAGAAGTGGCTTGGTAATACCAAAAATAGAAAAAGTTATTAAGAGCGTTGAACCTCAATTACCTGATTCATGCCCAAGTTGTAATTCTCATTTGTTATGGGAATCTGATCATTTAATTTGTCCCAACAAAAGTGACTGTCCCGCCCAAACAGAAAATACTTTAATTCATTTTTTCAAAACCCTTGGTAATAATGATGGTTTTGGCCCTAAGGTAGTAGAAAGGTTGAGTCAGTACGGTATTAAACATATTCATGAGATATACCATTTGAAAGTTCACCAATTTACGGGATATGGATTTGGAGATAAAACAGCTAAGAATCTTTTTGAGCAACTTGTAGCGAGCCGCGAAATAGAAATTGAAGACTGGCGATTTTTATCCGCTTTCGGTGTCAGTCGATTAGGCGGTGGCAATTGCGAGAAATTGTTACAGCATCATGAACTAGAAGCTCTGTTTGATCTACCTGCTGAGGAAATGGTAAAGATTGACGGTTTTGCACAACTCAGTGCTGACGCCATCGAAGAAGGTTTAGATAATATCAAAGAAGAGTTCTTTAAAGTATTTCAGCTAGGATTTAAACTCTCTCGTACCCCAAAGGTGACTGATGCTAATGACCTTAAATCGCCTATTTCAGGAGCGGTTATTGTTTTTACAGGTTCAATGCAGCAAGGCTCTCGTGGTGATATGGAGAAACAGGCAAAAGCCTTGGGTGCTAAAGTAGCAAAATCTGTAACAGGTAAGACAACTTATTTAGTCACAGGCGAAAAAGTAGGAGAGAACAAAACGAATGCGGCAAAAGAGAAAGGCGTAGAAGTTTTGAGTGAACAGGCGTACTTGACGTTAAT
>CAWVWK010000108.1:0-8496 GCA_963933725.1 uncultured Colwellia sp. | reverse complement strand
AAGTTAAGCGAAGACACAAGCCCGTTTTCTGGTAGGTGAGGATTTATCCTTACGAGCAAAGCGCACAAAGTTGAAAGCTGTCAGTTTGAAGTTAAGCGAAGACACAAGCTCGTTTTCTGGTAGGTGAGGATTTCGTTTTCTGGTAGGTGAGGATTTATCCTTACAAGCAAAGCGAAAAAAGTTTTAAGCTGTCAGCTATAAGTAAGAGAAACGGAATCTAGCCTACAAGCATTTCTTTATCAAACTGATAACTGACAGCTCAAAACTTAAAGCTATAATCCCTTTCAGCTAATCCTGTTAACTTAAATCTTTTTCTTTTCTTTGAGCAATAACAACAATACCGCGCCAATAAATGCTACGCCCGCAGAGACTTCAAACGTCATAATTGCGCCCGCGCCCTCTTGCCACATTGACCCTGCTACATAAGCCCCTATTGCAGCACCGAGACCATAAATCCCTCCCACATAAATTGCTTGTCCACGATTTTGTTGGTTGGAATCGAAATGCTGGCTAATAAATAGTACGGAAGCACTGTGATAGACACCAAAGCTCAGCGCGTGAATTAGCTGTGAGAAAATAAGCAGAAACAGGCTATCGACAAAATGCGCTATCAATAACCACCTTAAAGCTGAAAATAGCAGACTTAAAATAAGTAAAATCTTTAATGAGAAATACTTAAATAGCTTCCCTGAAAAAATAAAAATAAAAATTTCTGCTAATACAGCAATACCGAGTAACACCCCTATAAAAAGTCCAGAGTAATTGTGATCTAATAACAATAGGACAAAAAAGTTATAATAAGCACCAAAACTGATTTGCAATAATAACCCCGCAATAAAGAAAATAATAAATGCGGGTGACAATATTTTACTGAAAATTACTGTGGCATTACTTTCTATAGGTTTACTTAATGATAACTCACGGCCTGCAGAGCTCACTTTCGCACCATTATTCTTAATTTGGCCAGGTACACGTGGTTGTTGAAGCAATGAATGTGAGAAAAGTAAGCCCAACAAGGCAATAAGCACTAAATAGGGAAAAGCTTCACTGCCAAATTCATCAATACCATAACCGGCAAGCATAGAAAAAATGATAAATCCGATACTCCCCCATACTCTTATACGTCCATAAATGTGCGCTTTTAACCTAATTGAATGTAAAGTGAGTACTTCGATTTGAGGAAGAATTGCTGTCCAAAATAGGCTAAATAAAGTTAGTGCAAATGTTAGCTCCCAGTAACTGTCTAGCCAAAAAACCGTTATAAAACTAAAAATAGCGAGAACGGAACCTATTTTAATAAAGTAAACATGTTTGCCAGTCTTATCTGCCAAAGTCGCCCAAAGTGAAGGGCCAATAATTTTACTGGCGGTAACTATCGCAATAATTTCACCTATATGTAATGAAGAAAATCCTTTCCCATCAAGGTAAACAGCAAGGTAAGGTGCAATCAACCCCATAATAGCGAAGTAAAAAAAATAATTTGTCGATAAACGAGTGAATAATTTCAAGATATTAACTTTAGATTAATGGCTAAACACTTAACATAGCCTATTACAAAAAACGTAGAAGAAAAGGAACATATAAGAAAATAGAGGTAAAGAGAAATGGCTAGTTTGATACTAGCCATTTAATAAACCTTAACTGTTTTCAGTGATAACAGGCGTAACACAGTTCACATCGGCATTTTGAGCTCTGTGGCGTAAAAAGTGATCCATAAAAGTAAGTGCCATCATCGCCTCTGCTATTGGGACACCACGAATGCCAACACATGGGTCGTGTCTACCTTTGGTAATTATCTCTGTTGGCTTTCCGGCTTCATCTATTGTATTACCACTAACACCAATGCTCGATGTAGGTTTAAAGGCCATATGTGCAATTATAGCCTGACCTGATGAAATCCCACCTAAAATACCGCCCGCGTGGTTAGTTGAAAAACCTGTAGGCGTTAATTCATCACGGTGCTCAGAGCCCTTTTGATTAACAACGGCGAAACCATCACCGACTTCAACGCCTTTCACAGCGTTAATACCCATTAGTCCATGAGCAATCTCAGCATCTAATCGATCGAAAATAGGCTCACCTAAACCAACAGGTACATTTTGTGCTATAACGGTTACTTTAGCACCTATTGAGTCTTTTTGACGGATAATGCCTCTGAGTAACTCATCTAATTTTTCAAGCTTCGTATTATCAGCAAAGAAAAATGGATTATCTTCTACTGACTTCCAATCAAAAGATGAAAAATCAGTATTTTCATTAACATTTTCTGCTTTTACATCACCAATTTGGGTAACACAGCCTTGTATTGTCATGCCAAATTTTTGTGCTAGATATTTTTTAGCAATAGCACCTGCTGCGACACGCATTGCCGTTTCTCTTGCTGAAGAGCGACCACCGCCACGATAGTCGCGAAGCCCGTATTTTTGCCAATAGGTATAATCGGCATGACCTGGTCTAAAACTTTGCGCAATATTACCATAGTCTTTTGAACGTTGGTCAGTATTCTCAATAGAAAGCCCTATTGGCGTTCCCGTTGTTTTGCCTTCAAAGACACCTGACATAATTTTCACCTGATCCGCTTCTCGTCTCGCTGTTGTATAACGAGAAGTACCTGGACGGCGTCTATCAAGATCATCTTGTAAGTCTGCCTCACAGATTTCTAGACCTGGTGGGCAACCATCAATGATAGCGCCCAAACCAAGACCATGGCTTTCGCCAAAAGTCGTTACTGTAAATAATTTTCCAAAAGTATTACCTGACATATAAACTTCTACGCCTCGCTTTTATTATTCGAATTTAGGTTTTTATACCAAGTTCATTAATCAAATGTTCCTATTCATGATTAGAGGAGGATCGCTGATTATTGAAGTTGTTATTATAAAACTGGTTTCAAAGCTGCCTCAAAATAAGGTGCAAACTTAATAAGTTTTGCCTTTGTAAGTAAAAACACACCATGACCACCTCTTTCAAAAGTAAGCCATGTAAAGGGAACTTGTGGATACAAAGCTTCAACATGCACCTGAGAGTTACCTACCTCACAGATTAAATGGCCATCGTCATTTAAATGCTGTGCGCTTTGCGCCAATATAATTCTTACGATATCTAAACCGTCTTCACCTGCTCCTAAGCCCATTTCTGGTTCAAAGGTATACTCTGTTGGTAAGCTATCAATATCTTGCTGATCAACATAAGGTGGATTCGTTACTATTAAATCATACTTTTGCCCTTCAACCCCAGAAAAAACATCAGATTGAATTGGAATAACTTGTTCCATTAAGCCATGGTTCTCAATATTAATTTGTGCAACGTTTAACGCATCTACTGATAAGTCTGCGGCATCAACCTCAGCATGCGGAAAATAGCTTGCACAAGCAATAGCTATACAACCACTACCTGTACATAAGTCGAGGATACGCTCTGGCTTATTCGGTAAATTGTCTTTAAAGTTTATTGCGAGTGAGAATTTATTCTCTATAAGCTCGGCAATAGGTGAACGAGGCACTAGTACTCGCTCATCAACATAAAAAGGTAAACCAGCAAAATAAGCGAGGTTAGTAATATAGGCAACGGGAACGCCTTCATTAATTCGACGTTCAAATAAAGACAGGATATCGTACTTTTCTTGGGTTATTAATCGGCAATTTACGGCTTTATCGCGTAAATCATCTGGTAAAGATAATGCGTACATTACAAGTGTCAATGCTTCACTATAAGCATTGTCGGTACCATGGCCATAAAAAAGCTCGGCTTGATTAAATAAGCTAGCACCATATCGACAGAAATCTGCCACCGTATGTAACTGTTCAACCACTTCTTCGTAGTTGCTTGGCTGTATTGGTGTATTAATATTTGTCACAAAAAGTACTCTCTTATATGGTAAACTATGCCTCTTTCGCCAGTTAGGCACCCGAAGCAAATAGGTTATTTTTACGATGAAGTCTAAAGTTTTTAATCAAGTTAAAGCAAATTTAAGGGCCGAAAAAGATAAACCTAGAGACTCAAGTTATCTTGATACAAGTGCTGAACCCCCTTGTGAAGAAGCACCTTTAAAATTTAACGACGAACTCAGGTCTTCACATAACGTACAAAACCTACAGTCAAACCTAGACCAAGATGCCTTACTGTTCAAACAAAGTGTTGGTAAAGTCAAACCAATGCAAGTTGATACAGCACCTTATGTGGCTATGCGCAATGGCTTAAAAAAGAATCAACAGCACACTCGCCATAACAAAAAACAGGATGCCCTTTCAAAGTCCTCCGCACAATTTCATTTTTCGGATGAGTTTGAGCCCCTTTTAAACCAGCAAGGGCCACTTAAGTATGTCAGAGAAGGCGTTGACAGTTTTGAAGTTAAAAACCTTAGACGCGGACATTATACACCAGACTTAATTTTGGATCTTCATGGACTTGATCAAAACCAAGCAAAAAAAGAAATTGCGGCCTTATTATTTGCTTGTCAAAAAGAACATGCGCAATGTATATGTATAGTTCATGGATTGGGGTCGCATGTTTTAAAAAATAAAGTGCCACATTGGTTGGTTCAACACCCAGATGTAATGGCTTTTCATCAAGCGCCATTAGAATGGGGAGGAAATGGTGCAATTTTGGCTTTAATTGAAATGAGAAACACTTTCCAAAAATATTAATCAGCAGGCGTGATATTAATCAAATTTCCTCGCATTTTTTTAATGTCATAACTTACCTCTGCCACTGTAGCCGGTGAAAAGCACGGTCTAACTTCACCTTGGGTTAGTGACTCTACTAGATAACTTACAAAAGGGGCATGTGAAACAATAAGTATATTACTTTGTTTGTTTTCTTCTTCCATATTACAAAGCAAACCATCTAAGAAGTCATGAAACTCTTTGCCATCACCAGAAGGGGTTATTAAACCAGTCGTTGTATGGGCAACTAATTTTTTATCAGGTAAAGTTGAAAAAAAGAGGTTAAAGCTTTGTTGAGTGCGCACATAAGGGCTAACAAAAGCATGTGTTATTTCAATATTTCGATTGAAAATCCGTTGGCCTACTTCTCTAACGGAGTCTTCACCAAATGAAGTTAGTCGTCTTGAAAAATCAGCTTCTTGGCTGAAATTTTTAGCCACTTCTGCTTCTCCATGGCGCATTATAAAGATTGTAATTTTCATCGCTACTCCCCTAATTGAAGTTAATTATCTCATAACGTTATGGTGTCGCATCTCAGTTTGAAAATTTTTCAATTGAACTGCAATTGAACTGTTTATGAACTATAAGCGTACTAACCTTTACATTTAATCACAAACTTTAATAGGTATTCTTTTCAGATTAAAGCTATAGTAATAGAGTAACTAGAAGTTACTTTTTTCAAGATAAATACAATCATCTGGTTTATCAAAACATTTCATCTAATTAAAGTTGTTTAGATCTTATTTTGGAGGCTGTGTGTTAAAACAAAGCCCGAATGACTTTAAGCAATATTACCCGATGACACTAGCCAATGGCTTACGTGTACTGCTTATCCATAATGAAAACGCGAAAAAATCGGCTGCTGCGTTAGCGGTTAATGCTGGGCATTTTAACGATCCTAAATCACGTCAAGGGCTTGCTCACTTTGTAGAACATTTATTATTCTTAGGCACAAAAAAGTACCCTGATGGCAGCGAATATCAACAATTCATCAATCAATTTGGCGGTCAAAATAATGCTTGGACAGCTACTGAGCACACTTGCTTTTTCTTTGACATTCAAACATCTTATTTTGAAGAAGCACTAGATAGATTTAGCCAGTTCTTTATAAGTCCCTTGTTAAGTAAAGAAAAAATTAACGATGAGCGAAAAAACGTCGACGCCGAGTTTAAATTAAAACTTAAAGATGATATTCGTCGTTTATACGATGTTCATAAAGAAACAATTAACCCTGATCACCCTTTCTCACAATTCTCTGTTGGCAACGCTCAAACGCTTGCTGACAAAAATAATGTTTCGATACAAAAAGAAGCATTAGATTTTTTTAACCTTCATTATCATGCTAAAAATATAACGTTAGCCATTGAAGGGCCACAATCAATTAAGCTATTGAAAGAGTTAGCTATCAATAACTTTAGCCAAATAAGGTCAGATGCCTTATCTTATCATTTCACAGATACTCCTTTATATCTTACTGAGCATCAAAGTATAAAAATTAACGTCGAACCTATTAAAAATGAACGACTGCTTATCATAAGTTTTGCAATGGAAAATATTGATAAATATTATCTTGATAAACCAGAAAGTATTTTGGCTTATCTGATTGGTCATGAAGGTCAAGGCAGTATTTTATCTTCCTTAAAAGAAAAACAATGGGCAATGGCGCTCTCTGCTGGATCAGGTATTAATGGCTATAATTTCAAAGACTTTAATATCAATATTACTTTAACCGAGCAGGGTGAAAAACATATTACACAGATTGTGAGTACTATTTTCTCTTATATAGATTTATTAAAGCAAACACCACTGTGTGATATTTATTATCAAGAAAAAGCTAAAATGTCTGAGCTAGCTTTTACTTATCAAGAAAAAGTGACACCCCTAGAACATGTAAGTCAACTTGTTATTAACATGCAATACTACCCTAGTGAAGACTATATTTTTGGTGACTATGTAATGCAAGGTCATAATCAAAAGCATTCTCAAAAATTACTGTCCTACCTGAGTGCTGACAACTTACGCCTTACACATATTAGCCAAGATAATACTTTTGATAAAGTCAGTCGTTGGTATAAAACACCTTATAGCGTAGAGAGAATTGACAAGAAGTCGATTGCAACTTGGCATAACACAAAACCTGTTAAAGGCTTAAGCTTACCTCTTAAAAACCTTTACTTTAGTGAGGAGCTTGTGGTTTATCCAGATGAAGAGACAACGCAGCACACTTTAAACACACCTGCAAAAGTTGTTGAAGAGGATGGTTTAAATATTTGGTACAAGCAAGACAATACCTTTAAAGTCCCTAAAGGTTATATATACCTTGGCATTGATTGCAAAAATGCGGTGAAAAGTGTTACTAATATAGCAATGACCAAACTTTTTGCTGAGTTATATACTGATGCTATTATTGAAGATTATTACGATGCAGAGTTAGCTGGAATTCAATATTCTCTTTATGCTCACCAAGGGGGGTTAACACTCCAACTTTCCGGTTTAAGCGAAATGCAGCCTGTCTTACTAGAAAAATTGCTATATAGCTTGCAGTGCCACAAGGTTAGCCCAACGAGATTTGAGCTATTAAAGCAACAGCTTATTAATCGCTGGGAAAATACAAAAAATAATAAAGCCATACCTAAGTTTTTCGCAAAGTTGAGTACTTTGTTGCAGCCTAATAACCCTAGTGCTGCCGAAATGTCGCAAGAACTTAACAAGTTAAGCTATCAGAGTTACTTAGCTTTTTGCGAGACACTTTTTCATGATGTTTATTTAGACGTATTGATTCATGGCAATTGGTTAAAGTCCCAAAGTAACAACATGGTGGATATTATAAAACAGGCTTTTAAGGGAAAATATGGTAATCAAAACGCGGTGAGTTGCCCTGTTGTTAATTTAAAAAACAGAGGTAGGTTAATTCAAAATATAGAGCTTGATAAAGATGACCATGCCGGTGTTATTTATTACCCTTTAACTGAAAAAGATAATAGAAGTATTGCCATTACGATGATGACAAGCCACCTATTATCGCCACTTTTTTTTCAACAAATGCGCACAGAAAAACAATTTGGTTATTTAGTGGGAGTTGGTTATGTCCCTATAAACCGCTACCCAGGGATAGCTTTTTATATTCAATCACCACATACCGGAGCCATTGAGCTAATACAAGCAATAGATCTATTTATAGGTGATAGTTTATCTGAGTTATCAGATATCTCTGATCAAGTTTGGGAACAAATTAAGAGTGGATTAGCAAGTCAATTACTAGAAAAAGATCAAAGTTTACGCATTAAAAGTCAACGGTTTTGGGGAGCTATTTGTAATAAAGATGGTGAATTCAATCACAAAGAAAAATTGATTGATGAAATTACATCATTGAGGTTAACAGACATAATCGGTTTTATAAAAGATAAGTTAATTACAGATATGACTTCAGCAAATATTTTTAAAGATTCAAAAGGCCCAGAAAGCTTAGTGTTGATATCTAGTCATATAAAACAGGGTGAAACTACAGAAAAAAGCGTTGATGAAAATGAAGAACTATTGAATGCCAATCTGATTACCGATGACGTTTTGGTGAACCTAAAGAGTAGTTTAATGTATTAAATAAATGAGAGTAATAAGTTTTAAGTATTGAGCTGTCAGCTTGATGTTTGACAAGTAAATGCTTGAAGACTGAGTGCTGGAATGCTAGAAAGAGTAGTTTTTTGCATTTGTAGATGAGGTTTTAACCTTATGACATTAACCACAAGAGACAAAACCTTTTTTACCACCGATTGCACCGAGGCGCTTCGCTACACAGAGGAAACGACAAGTTAAAAGTTTTGAGCTGTCAGCT
>CAWVWK010000107.1:0-8530 GCA_963933725.1 uncultured Colwellia sp. | reverse complement strand
TTTGGCATTTCGATAGGGTCAACAAGGACAAGTTCGCTTAGCCCCATTGTTTTCATTGCTCTTGCTGCGCTACCGATGTTGCGACAATCGGATGTATTTACAAGAATAATTTTTACTTTATCAAGTAACGTAGCATTTGCTTGATGTTGGGTTGTATCTGACATTTAGCTGACCTTAATATATGTTCTAGAAACTACTGTGGCTGTATTTTAGTCTGATTTTACGACATTTCACATAGTATTTATAGCGTAAATTAAAGTATTTGCACTATCCTTAAACCTCTTTAAGTAAAAAATAATATCTACTCTAATAATTCAATGCTCTAATTTTCCGTGATGAGTATAGCTAAACAACAGCTAAAGATTTACTAAGCTGTTGTTATTAATAACACTTTAACACCTGCTTATTATCTATTTCAGCCACTCATAATGAGTAAAATATTAATGGCTTTACCGTGAATAAAACACTATTTAAATAACATTTCTACTCGCTGAGAAATCAATATTTAAAAACAAAAAAAGCACCTTAAGGTGCTTTTTTGGTTTTAATATTTTATATTGTGTCAAAAAATTAAAACAATAAACGAGATGTTTATAGGTTGCCTGAAGTTTCTTCTGGAGCGTCCTTTTCAGCTTGTATTCTCATGTAAATTTCTTCACGATGAACTGAAACCTCTTTAGGGGCATTTACACCTATTCTCACTTGGTTTCCTTTAACACCCAAAACTGTAACGGTCACTTCGTCACCGATCATTAATGTTTCACCAACACGCCTTGTTAAAATTAACATATTGCCTTCCTTTGTATCATTTGAACTCACCAAAACATATATATTGAATTAAAAACCTGTATATTAAGCACTTTTAACATTGTTCCTTTAAAGTATGACTTAAAATAGAAGAAATTAAATTCTACCCAATCCTAGGGTGTAGCTAGTTATATATAAAATGTGATTACTTAAAAAATTGTATTGGCTAGATAGCCATTTAATAAAATCAATTAAAGGGATAACCGATTATTATTAAAAAAGTCAGAATCTAATACTTTTGTCTAAATTCCTACTAAGTTTATCAGTATTTTTAAAATTTGGAATAGATAAAAACAAATATGTGTCATTTTATTTGCTGTTTTTGTACTAAAATGTAAGTTATTTTGCTATCAAGCTGATATTAGAACAAAACACCAATAAAACAAACTTTTCCACTCAAAAATTTGTTTTTCTTTAATCAACGCTTCAAGCTTTTCAGAATTTTTGCTAAAGCCAAACATGCATATTACCCTTTTAACCTACCATTAATTTATCTACACATTCATAGTAGTCTATGAGGCATGAATTGCTAATATCGTGAACTACCCACCGACGCCGCTTCGCGTCGAACAATGGGTTTTCTCGGATAATTTCGATAAATTCACGAGCTTTCAGAGCTAAGCTGCAAGGCCTAGCTTGAGGGGGAAAAGTGTCCTTGAAGGTCAAGCAATACCAGCTTTAATGGGCAATTATCACAAACTAAACAAGCATCACTCAAAGGAAGCCCTTTATATATTTAATAATGGAAGACAAAACCTTCATAGAAATGTTGTTTACAGCGTATTATTAGCTAATATTGAAAAGCTCTTAAATACGTCAGACAATAAAGCTAGTTGATGTTAATACCCAACACATTGTTTAGATTTTGATCCTGTTCATAAGTCAATAAACGAGTACTTAGTTGACTTATGAACACCTGAAAAATCATTTGATAAATCTCTTCTATGTGACTATCTATGTTAACCAATCTGGCACAACATCCTTAGCGATCACTTCTTCATACGTTAACCTTTCACGAATCACTGCAAATTTTTCTTCCTTCACCATCACTTCAGGTATAAGCATTCTGGTATTGTAAGTAGAAGACATTACAGCACCATAGGCACCGCAACTCATAATCGCCACTAAATTTCCTGACTTTAACGATGAAAGGCGACGACCTTTTGCAAAAGTATCGCCTGTTTCACAAACGGGTCCTACTATATCGTATGTTTGCTCTTGCTTATTTTCAGGTGGTGTTATGGCTAAAACTTCATGATAAGCGTCATACATACTTGGACGTATTAAATCATTCATTCCCGCATCAATAATTAAAAAATCACGCTCTTCACCTTGCTTTATATAAACAACACTTGAAACTAGCACCCCTGCATCCCCTAATAAAGAGCGCCCTGGTTCAATGACAATTTTACATTTTAGGTGTGAAAGCGCTCTATCAGCTATGGCAGCATAATCTTTAACCGGCGGTATTTTTTCATTTTCATAAGTAATACCTAAACCACCACCTATATCGATAACATGAATATCATGGCCATCAGTTCTGAGCTCTTCAACTAAACCGGATATTTTTTCAAAGGCAAGTTTAAAAGGCCCTAGTTCAGTTAGTTGTGAGCCGATATGTACATCGACACCTTGAACTTTTATACCTGGTAAGCTAGCTGCCGTTTTATATGCAAGTCGTGCTTTAGAGATAGGAACACCAAATTTATTTTCAGCTTTACCTGTTGATATTTTTTCGTGGGTATTAGCAGAAACATCTGGGTTGATTCTAAACGATATAGAAGCGACTTTACCTAATGATGTTGCCACTTGACTAATTAGCTCAAGTTCTGGCTCTGATTCCACATTAAACTGAAAAATATCCAAACCTAAAGCATACGCTACTTCTTCACGAGACTTGGCCACACCTGAATAAACGATTTTACTTGCAGGTATTCCCGCAGCTATCGCTCTTCTTATTTCCCCTTCTGAAACAACATCAGCTCCACAACCTAAACTCGCTAAAGTGGTTAATATAGCTTGGTTCGAGTTTGCCTTAACAGCATAACAAATGAGCGAGTCTTGCCGTTTAAATGCATGTTTATATTTTAAATAATTTTCTTCGATTGCTTGTGTTGAATAACAGTAAAACGGGGTTTTCATTGTCTCTGCAAGCTCTGTTAAGTCAACTTGCTCTGCGAACATTGTATTATTTATATAGGGAAAGTGTTTTTGCATGGTTTTAAGTGATAAACAATTAAATCGTGCTTTTACTCTACTTTAAAATGCCTTGATTTAAAACATTTCATTCGATCCTTTCCTACATTTTATTTAACACATTAAACGCTAAGCTAGACTATGCATTTTATTGTCTGGAAACATAAAACACTTGTTTTAAGTGAACTTAAGCTGACACAGGAAAATATTCGACATACCAAAAGGTACAAAAAAGAACGAAAATAAACACCATAAAAACAGACAACTAGTAGTAGTCGTTTTTACATCCTTGACAGTAATTCCTAGTACGTATATTGTAAAGTAACAATTGGATACAAATATGCCGTTTATTAAGCACTATCAGGGCTATTATTAAACTAATTCATGTATTTTAATATCGAAAAGAAAAATAATAAACGTATAGGAATCAAAAAATGTTTAAAAAAATAGCGGTAATAATCTCTTTATATGTTGCCATTTTCACTTCTGCCATTTCTGGACAATCAAATAAGGTGGTTGCCGAATCTCCAAATCAAGATTTTGAAAAATAAGATATAAGCTATAATAAATTGACAGAGATAGAAAGGAAGGGGCAACGGCCCCTTTTTTTTGATTTTTCTGAGGGTCAATTCCAACAAAAGTTTGACGTTGCCCCTCGCTCACCTAGTTCGTTAACAGACATAGTTTGACAAGCTGCATCATGTGTTTTTTGCCTTCCCCTTGCACTCGCTTCTAAAGTAAAACTTGTTTCATCCAACCGTTTCACATTAACCTCATAATTCCCACTGTTAAATTTATGCGTTAAGCTGTTGTAACCCAAATCTAATAAGCTAGATGCGTATCTACCATTATCTATATAATATTGCTCTTGAATATTGGCAATTTGTAATAACACTCGGTGCGCTTCAGTTCTATTTACCTTAGTACTAAACTTGATATAAGAAGGGTAAGAAACTCCAATTAAAATTGCTATGATAAACATAGTAATAAGTAATTCTATCAAGCTAAATCCGTTAGCATTTTTCATAATATTTCCTTATTTAAATTATACTTTACCTAACTAAGACTATTCGTTCACATATAGATAGAGTCTTTTCGATTCAAGCTCTATAGCATCACCGATGACCTGTGAACCGACCATTAAAGAGGTTAAACCACCCTCTTTTTCATTTTGTACTTTAATATGCAGCCTTTTACTTTGATCAAAATTCCCTTTGCCTATAGATTTCATCCTCGGTGCAAGAATTCCCTCTTTATTTTCCCAATTAAATCGGCTTTGACCAAATTGTAGATCTAACCCATATAACCAATGTTCATTACTTAAAAATGAGCAAACATCAGTAAATGATGAATTAAATAAACTTGAAGTAGTAAACACTATTTTATTACTTATCACCCAAGCGGCTGAAGTTGTAACTTCTCTCGCTTTTTTGTAGTCAATATACCAGCCTTGTTTCTCACTTAAATTGAGATAGAGATTTTGAAAAGAATCTGTTGTGTTGCCAACGCCAGGAGAAAAAGGATCAGCAGATAAATTATAAAGTGCTGACTTATCAATAGGCTCAACCACAGGAGTGTGCAGATTCGATATGGTCATAATATGACTATCTTTGAGCATATAAAAGCTTTCTGGGGCTGGGCTTTGTATTGGCTTATCGCCCTCTGGTTCAGAGTTATCATTGTCTTCATTTTGAAGATGACTACGATATCCTGTTTCTTGTTTACCGCTACCGATTAAAATGATATCGAATGGCTGTTCATGACTCACGAGTACATCAATAACCGTTCCATCTGCTATTAACCTAGTTTCTTTTTTTTGTATAGGAAGGACAGATCTGACAATGGTTGGTTCATGATAAAAGCGTTGATCGTTTTGATTAACGTACTTGCTATGTCGCCCTAAACTTGCAAACCTGTGAACACTTGTATCACTTACTGAAAATGTAGGCATATTAACACGCCAAATATTGCCGCCTGTATCTCCTACATACAAGCGTTCAATAAAACCATCACCGTTGCTATCTAATATAGAAACAGCAGATGGTATGCTATCTACACCTTTAAAACCTAGTGCAGTGTTAGCATCTAGACTCCAAATAAGCGCCCCTGATTTAGCATCAACCATATAAATCGCATTGCCCTTTTCATCATCTGTCCCAAACCCTGGCTTATCTTTATTGGTATCGTAGCCTCCTGCAAAAATTAACACCTCATAAGCCTTTTCAATGCCTAAATTAAATTTTGAATAGGCTATTTTAGGTTTAGACCATGTTTGACCTAACTGCTCAAACCCCTCTACGTTTGGCGAAATCTCCCACATCATTTTGGGGCTATCTTTAACGGTAAAGTCTATTGCATATAAACTATCGCCATTCCTTCCTAAGTGGAAATAAACCCAATGATAATCATTTTTCTCTGTGTCTCTGGCTGTGCTTGTTGTCGTACCGTGTAGCGTATTATTTGACGTATCAATGATGCCATTAGCATTAAAATCTTGTATGTGTTCCGTTATGCCCCCTTCAGGATTTATTGCTCCTGCTTCTTTATAAAATTTATACCAAGATAACAGGCCTGAAAAAACGGTGCTTGAATCGGTACTTTTTAATTGGGCGTTGATGAGTTCAAATTCATTTTCGCATTCACTCTCAACCATAGATGTACTTGTTAAACGCAATAAATCACTAGGATCTGATGCATTACTTGCAAGGGTATTTGATGCATAAAAAACGCCTAGAAGGCTTAATAAAAAGAACACCATAAAGTTTTTACCAGCAGTATTTACTACTCGGCTTTTTGGTTTTGTTGATGATTTTTGAGTATTCGTATACTTAATTAAATTAAAACGATATTTCTCTTTTGTTAAATTCATATTACTATCCTTGTTACGATGAATTATCTTAAAGCTGTTTTTAAATTATCTCGACCCAAAGTTTAGTCATTTTAGTGGGTACACTTATACTTAGAGCCTATTTAGTCATAACTTAGTTCTTAATTAGCTATTAATTAGTTAGCAAGTGCTTCGCTAATACCTGCTTGCTTAGAGCTGAATGGAGCTTTATAAAGCTACTCTCTTTTTTGCCATAATTTTTTGTGACTTCTCTATATATCACCACACACTGAATTAAATTGTTGGAATACCCATTCATTGATGCTGGGCAGTCGTTTACCTTTGGTGTGGGATGTGGGTCATTCGTATTAGCATTAACATTCATATTAGAATATAAATCGTTACTTAAAAGCCCTTTTAATAGTAAGATGTCAAGCTCTCCTGTTGCTTCCTCTAACGCCACAACTTTTTCTTGGTTTGCTCCGGCAATTTTCAATTCTATAACGCTATTAAGTAACAACATTGAAGCTAGCCCCATTAATGCTGTTAAAAAAATCAATGAAGTCACTAATGCCATACCCGATTGGTTGGCTAAATGATTAAACCTTCTAAACCTTCTAAAGCTTCTAAAGCTTCTAAAGCTTCTAAAAAAAGCGTCTTCAGTCATCCTATATAAGTCCTTTTATAATCTGCTTAAATTTTAGCTTAATTGAATCTTACTTTTAATTAAGGCTATCTAAGTTAGTCGCTATTTTTAACTTAATTTTATACACATAATTCAATGGTTAAATAAATTAACAGTGCTTGAAACAAGTAATCGATGAAAGTTATCATTGGCTTGAAATAATTTACTTCCAAGTTGATATTGGTTGGTGTTTTTATATTGACTATCAGGCAAGGCTGCCCTCACTAAAACAAAAACTTTAGCGGCAACAACATGACTATTGGGTTTCGCTTGTAGCTGCTCAATATCAATATAATGGTTTACCCGACTATCGCCTGTTGCATCAATACCATAGCTAAAAGCAATACTTTCAACACCATCAATTAACGGGCTAAAGTGCATTTTATTATTAATTATTCGACCAAACATCAGAACAGGTATTTTATTACTCCCTTGCCCATCTTCTCTAACGTAATAAATATGGTTTTGATATTGCCAAGTTCGCCCATCTTTTACGCTTAAAGGTGCAACCGATCCACTATGAATTTCAGCAATACGTGAATTGGCAGTTAAATAGTAATATTTAGGGTCTCTGAACTTTACAGGATCAGCGATAACACGTTTAATTTGAATAAATTCTGAGTAAGCAACCCCGCTGCCATTTACTCTTGCATCAAAAATACAACCCATTAACGTTGATGAATTAGCGCTCCCTCCCCAAAGTGCATTAAAGTGATAAGCTTTGGATGGAAAGCCACTTTGAAAAATACCGTGCTCTTTACAACTATTGCTAAGCGCTGTGGGTATTGCCATTAATTTATTTGCATGTAAATCACCCGCCAAATCTCCCCAAAAATTTTGCATTCTTAAATCATGAGTTAATACATTAAGTGCGAACCGGGCATTGCCTTGTAACTCTCCTATCAACGTTGACTTTGTTGAAGTCACTTTCATACTCATAAAAACCTTTAGCACGCCGGTAATTAAAATGAGTGTTAACGTTAACGAAATCATGATTTCTATTAAGGTAAAACCAACTATTTTATTCGCGTTGGCATATTTTTTTATACCTAGTGGTTGGCCATTATTTCGATTTTTATCCTGCTTGTTTTTTTGTTTTATCTTCAAATATTTCAGCTTTCTCACTGTATATCCTTATACGTTTTGTTAAAGCATGGTTGAACTAATACTCACAACTTGGTTATTTATTGACTTGTCATTGCAGCTGCTTATTGCTCGGTTTTTTAAGCTGCTTTTATTCTGCCAAACTATTGAGATAGACACTTGAACATAAGCACCTCTCTTTTTAGAAGGTGTAACTAAAAGCTTATTATCTGATATATTTAAATCGATAGGTTTAGCTTCTATACAGGCAATTGCGCTGATAAGTTTTATTTTATTGTTTCGAATCCCTAGACGATTACTGCCTATTAAGTTTGATTGTAATTCATAAAGATCTTTTTCAGCGACCTCCTCTGGAGTACATGAACTTAAAGGTGTGGCACATTGTTTATCTGGCTTTTTAAGAAGCGAGTCTTCATTAACAACCTTTTCATAATGGCTAAGTGCACTAGGATGATTAGCTCTCATTCTCGCCATCATGTCTTGCGCATAATGGGTAGCGAGTGTTCTTTGTTTCGCATCAAAAGTACTTTTTATTGACAGTGCTTGTGTTGCTAATGCACCGAGAATACCTACCACTAACAACAGTAAAGATATAAGTACTTCTATAAGGGTTGCACCTTTATGTGCTTCTAAAGAAGATGAGACAGGTACTGGATGTGATTTTGAAGGTGAATGATTAACTGCATGGTTATTTGAAGATCTAACTCCATCTAAGGCTGAATAAATAGCAGAGCGAACACATGTGTTCCTTGCTGCAAAGTTAAAGTAAGCACTTAAACTAACGCGGGGAATTAGAGCTGATAAATAGCGCCTGATCGAATTCACTTTTTCATCCTTGAAAAATTTAAAGCCTCTATAAGTGTTGTTGATATTTGATAAAAGTCAAAAAATATTAAGTTTCTTTGTAAATT
>CAWVWK010000106.1:0-8562 GCA_963933725.1 uncultured Colwellia sp. | reverse complement strand
CCTTGGAACTGGATGCGCATTGTATAGATTAATTTAATGAGCGCAAGGATTATTTACAAATACTCCTGCAAAAAGGTTTAATTGCTTAAATACCGTGCGATTCTTTATTGAAAGCTAATGATGAAACTTTCAACCTGATAATATAAGTCTTTCTATATTTTCCCTAAGGAAGGCATTTACAATTAAATTTACATCCCGATAAAAATAACTTTGTAGTAAGTGTTCTATACAATATTTCTCTTTACAAACCTCGCCGTTAATTTCTCTGATGTTAACCTGTTGTCTTTAAGTATAGCTCTTCTTCTTTCATATCTAGCACAACAGATGACCCCTTAATAAACTCATTAGCCAGAATTTTTTGAGCTAATGGGTTTTCCACATATTGTTGAATAATACGCTTTAATGGTCTTGCACCAAAAACAGGATCAAACCCTACTTTACCAATCAACGATAAAGCACTAGGCGTTACTGTTAGTGAAATATCTTGTCCCAGTAATCTTTTCTTTAAAATATTTAACTGAATATCTGCTATTTTTTCAATTTCGTCTTGTTTTAACGAATGAAATACAACAGATTCATCTAGGCGATTAATAAATTCTGGCTTAAAGTGTTGTGATACCTCTGCCATCACTTGTTCTTTCATCACTTCATATTCGTTACCAGTGTTTTCTTGAATGATGCTTGAGCCAATATTAGACGTCATAATGATAAGGGTATTTTTAAAGTCAACAGTACGTCCTTGCCCATCAGTTAATCGGCCATCATCTAAAACCTGAAGGAGGATATTAAATACATCACTATGAGCTTTTTCTATTTCATCCATTAAAATTACAGAATAAGGTTTTCTTCTAACAGCCTCTGTTAAATACCCTCCTTCTTCATAGCCAACATAGCCTGGCGGAGCACCAATTAATCGCGCAACTGAATGCTTTTCCATAAATTCAGACATATCAATCCGAATAAGAGAGTCTTCATTGTCGAATAAAAATTGTGCCAATGCCTTAGTTAGTTCTGTTTTTCCTACTCCTGTTGGACCTAAGAAAAGAAAGGAACCAATGGGTTGATTAGGATCTGATAAACCTGCTCTAGAACGTCTAACCGCATTCGACACAACGTTAACCGCTTCATGCTGACCTATGACTTGTTCTTGAAGTTTACCTTCCATTTCCAATAGCTTTTCTCGTTCTTGTTGTAGCATTTTCGAGACTGGAATACCTGTCGCTTTACTCAGTACATCTGCAATTTCAACTTCGGTCACTTTGTTTACAAGCAAGGTCATTTCTTGTAATTCAGCTTTATTAGCCATTTCAAGTTGCTTTTCTAATGCAGGTAACTTTCCATATTGAAGCTCTGACATTTTATTTAAGTCACTATTACGTCTGGCTGATTCAAGCTCTACACGCGCTTTCTCAATGTCTTCTTTAATCGATTGCGAACCGTGAAGTGCGGCTTTTTCAGATAACCAAATACTATGCAACTCTTTAAGTTTTTCTTCAAATGTTTTGATTTGACCAGCGATACTTTCTAAACGTTTTGTTGATGCATCGTCTTTATCTTTTTCTAAAGCTTTTTGTTCTAACTTTAATTGCACAACTTTTCGTTCAAGCTTATCTAACTCCTCGGGTTTCGAATCTAGTTGTAATCGTATACTTGAAGCTGCTTCATCGATTAAATCGATGGCTTTGTCGGGTAATTGTCTATCACTTATATACCTTGCCGATAAAGTTGCTGCTGCAACAATAGCAGGGTCTGAGACTTCTACACTGTGATGAAGTTCATAACGCTCTTTTAGCCCTCTCAATATGGCAATAGTATCCTCAACACTAGGCTCCTCAACTAGAACTTTTTGAAAACGTCTTTCAAGCGCAGCATCTTTTTCAATATATTGCCTATATTCATCTAATGTAGTTGCACCAACACAATGTAACTCTCCACGCGCAAGTGCTGGTTTTAACATATTACCAGCATCCATTGCACCATCAGACTTTCCGGCTCCCACCATAGTATGGAGTTCATCAATAAATAAAATAACTTGCCCTGCTTCTTGGGCTAACTCATTTAGGACTGATTTCAATCTTTCTTCAAATTCACCACGGTATTTAGCACCAGCAATTAATGCGCCCATATCTAAAGAAAGAACTCGTTTACCTTTAAGCCCTTCTGGTACTTCGTTATTTACAATTCTTTGCGCTAAGCCTTCTGCAATAGCTGTTTTACCAACACCAGGCTGACCTATAAGTACCGGATTATTTTTCGTCCTTCGTTGTAATACCTGTAATGTTCTTCGAATTTCTTCGTCTCTGCCAATTACGGGATCTAATTTGCCATCAAGCGCTCTTTCAGTTAAGTCGACAGTATATTTTTCAAGCGCTTGCCGTGTACTTTCAGCGTTTGTATCATCCACGCTTTTCCCCCCCCTAATATGCTCAATAGCCGCTAGCAAACGCTTTTCATCAGCGCCTAAAGATTTTAGAATCTGCCCTAGTACACCTTTTTGTTCTATGGCAGCTAAAACAAAAAGCTCTGATGCAATAAATTTATCAGACATTTTTCGTGCAAGTTTGTCACAAATATTTAAGGTTTTTATGGAGGTTTGAGATAACCGAACATCTCCACCGCTGCCTTCGACTTGTGCTAAAGCATCTATAGCGACTTTTATTTGTTGGCGAAGTGATTGCACATCTATCCCTGCACTTTTTAAAAGTGGAATAACAGCACTGTTAGTTTGATTTATTAAAGCGAGCATTAAATGTATAGGCTCAATAAATTGATGGTTTTGACCTAATGCAATAGATTGGGCATCTGAAATGGCTTCTTGAAATGCTTGGGTAAAACGATCTAAGCGCATAATTAAACTCCTCACGAATAAAATATATATCCTAGTAAATATATAGAGTCGACTGCGGTAATTTTCAATGGCTATTTAACGTGCTTGTGCAAAATTGATTTATAAAGTAAGTCGATACAAGCATAATATTGTTTTAACATTAAGATAGCGTTCTACGCTTTCTTAGGGTTTTTAGGATACAACTTTTCTGCTCTCGTTGCCTGATGCTCGAAAAAACGAGTATCTTTATAAGGGAACTTCATAAACCCTGAAATGCCTAACCCCTTTATCACAGGAAGTAATGACATAACTTCTGCGAGTAAGGTTTTAAATTCCTCTTGCTTATCATGCTCAAATAACATTAAGTAACTATGAATTTTCAAATGATTTGGTAATACCTCAAAAATAATACAGCCCGTATGGTGGATTAAATTAAGCTTAGCTAGTACATTCATTAATGCATCTGGTAAATGTAAATATTCATCAGGATCCTTACCATCCTCAAAATATGAATGGAGCCTATAACTTTCATTAATTTCTGTCACATCACTAATTTCAAAGCTAAGTACCTGATCTTCATCAGCGACAAAAGGTTTACTTTCATCAACTCGCTCTACGTGTAATGTGTTTCTTGCATCAAACAAACAGCTTTTAAAGACACCTATACGATCTATCCCTTGAGCTAGGTAAATCATATTATTTAAAGCGTTTTCAAATGAAGACTTTAACGTGTCATCGAACAACGTAATATTGGAGTCTATATAAACCCCCTCTTTAGCCCAGCGAATCGCTAAACCTCCAACGACAGGAAAATTCCCCAAACGCCCTAGGGCAGCAATGAATGCTTTTTCATTATCTCCCATGCCCATTAAAAAGTTTTTATAGTATTTTTCGAGTTGCGCATCATCAATGCCGTGCCAATTAGTCTCATTCGACTCTTCTCGCAAAAACGACTTTCGTGAGCCATATACAACCGTTTCTATATCGTTATGCATTGTAGCTTGCTCTTTAATGGATATGGGTAACAATGAATTATATAAAATAAGACTCGGCTTATCTGCTAATACAATACGTCTTAAATAATGTAAATTATTGAAAAGGTAATCCCCTGCTTTGTTACGTTGCTTGATATCGTCACTAAGCATACCCGTTAAAATATCAGCCAGTAGTTTAGGTAACCCCAATGAATTAGGCGGGATAATTTTAGTGCCAAAGCGACAAGACTGACCCGACGCTAATGCATACAAAGTAGCTGCTAAGCCTTGTTCATCGAAACGCGGTGACGATAGATTACCAGCAAGTTGTTCTGGCCCTATAAAATACACATCACCAAGGCGAGCATTGGTATGCTGTAGATCGCTACTCATTAAATCTAAAATATTTTGACTGGTACTTTGTCCTGATATGTCAAGTTGCGCCTTAACCGATGATCCCCAATCTATTAACTGTACTAAACCAGTATTTTCATCAAACATAATATTTGAAGGTTTTATATCGCCATGCACATAAGGCACTTTAACTAAGTGGCTCTCTTTATCTCTCAAAAATAAAAGTAATTCTGTTAACTGGATTGCAATTTTTACAATCAACTCAGGCGGTAAAGCCCCCTTTAAATGAGAGTATTTTTCCAAATCAACTCCTGGTGCGCGAGTCATTTGTAAAATAGATTGTCGCTTAATTCTATGATATTCGATAACTTGTGGTATTTTAGGATGTGCTAACTGGCCTTGGATATGGGCTTCTTCCTCCAACCTATCCTGAACATGTTGGGGCAAGTTTACCCTAGAAAATTTAAAAACGACTTCCTTTTTATCAACATTGCTTGCAGAGAAAACAAAGCCATAAGCCCCTTTGCCTAATAGACTGATATTTTGATAGCCTAATTGTTTTAGCTGCTCTTGGCATAATAAAACCCACTGTTTTAACTTAGTAGCATCTTCATGACTTAATAAGTAAATAGATTGCTCTTGTGCGATGTAAAAATGCGGAAGTTTTTTTTCAGACATACTTTCTAAACCTTAAAGCTGTTGATATTTCATAGTGGAGAAGTCTTCTCTCGCATTCAATATCGAGTGGTTATTAGTTAATGTTAATTGCCTAACAAGTAAGGATTATTTACTATATCGTTATGAATTTCTTTATCTTACATTGAATTCAGCCATTAACGAAAATAAAAAGGCCATCTCATGATTAAATAATCATCTATTTTTCTTGTACTTTTACTTGCATCTCGGTTTGTTGTAGCGTTTTTTGTTACTAATTACTAATCGGTCGAACGTGAAGTGAATTTTTCTTTATCTAAGGAACAAGTATTTTTCTACGTAAAACAATTTAAAAATTAAAATAATGTCAGTAAATGGGCGTTAACTGACCTTAACATCAAGAAGACCTATCAAGGTGTTGATGGTACAGTTGGTTTTATTTTTTCTCTGGTCTAGTGAAAACGAAAAAGTCGGTGCAGGCGAGCAAGAAATTATAGCTATTGTTGAAGGCGAAAGGATTGATTTTGAACTAAGGTTTTTAGCGCCTTTTCGATCAACAGACCCCACTTATTATGACCACAACAAGTATTGATAGAAATCAATGCTAAAGTAGCATGGGACTTTAAAGGAAAAATGGATTCCCCAGTGAATATTATGTTTTTATTTATGGATTTTGAGCAAATAATAGGTGATGACTCACAAACCGGTTTAGATAACTTAAAAGTGCCTTTAGAAGATTCGTAATCAATTAATTTATTTAAAAATTTTTATCAAGGACTTCTCAATGAAAATAAGTACAATAAAAGTAAATAGAACATTTATATCTTATAAAATAGTTTTTTTTAATAGCTTCATTATTTTTACTTGTGTACTTTCTGCTTCAGGTTGTTTTTCTACGCCAAAAGCAAACTCATCTACAAGTTCAGCTAACTACTTAGGTGCTGGAGATACTTTTCCTGTTACTTCCATTACAACGATTCAAGCTGAAGTGGTTGAGCTAGATAATCCTAATAAAAAAAAATTAATTATATTATTTGCAACTTGGTGTCACGACTCTAACAGGTTGTTCAAAGCGTTTGAGAAAACAAATATATTATCCGATCCAAATATTGAAGTTATCGCCATTTCTAAAATGGAGTCTGACGCTGTTGTTAAAGCTTGGCGACAGAAAAAAAATATTAAGACGCCTTTAGCTTTAGATAAAAATGGAAAAATATACCATCAGTTCGCTTCAACAGGCCTACCAAGGATTGTGACCATAGGTAATAATAACAAAATTATCTCTGCACAATTGGCGGATCATCCAAACCCTAAAAATCAATTAGCTAAAATTATTTGGACTTTGTAGTTTTTGATTTATTGGAGCTAGTCTAATAACAAAAAAGGCGCTAAATTAGCGCCTTTTGCAATTTTATTTTACGTTAAATAAACTAGCTATTACGTTGTGGCTTATCACGACGAGGTGCTGACTGCTTAGCCATTTTCTCATCAGATGCTGAAATAGCAAGTGGTTGACGACGTACGCGAACACCTTTTAATTGTTTGAATAAGTCAGCTGGAATTCCTTTTGGTAACTGTACAAAGCTATGTTTTTCATGCAAGTTAATCGCACCAATATAGCTACTATCAAGAGATATTTCATTAGCTATAGCACCAACGATATCACCAGGACGAGCACCATGCTCTTTACCTACTTCTAAGCGGTAAGTCTGCCAATCAACGTCATTTCTTGAAACTTTAGACTTACGTGGTCTTTCGTCACGTTGCCCTCTGTTACCTTGCCTTTCGCCGCGATCAGAACGTGCATCACGACGGTTATCACGACGAGTATCTCTTGAACCACGATCGTTACGATCGTTGCGCTCACGGGTTTCACGACGTGGCTTAGGGTCTTCTTTCGGCTGAAGCGGTTGCTTTAACTGCTTCTGGTATAAAAACGCTGCAGCTAAATCAAGCATTGAAATTTCTGATTCCGCTGCCATTTGCTCAACAATCTCACGCATGCTAGTTAAGTCTTTGCTTTCAGCAATTTGTGCCATTTCTGCACGTGCTCTTTCAATACGCTTTTTACCAATTTCTTTAATACTTGGTAATTCGTACATTTCAACTTTACCAGAAGTTAAACGCTCATAATGACGTAAAGAGTACATTTCACGAGGACGAACAAAAGCAATAGATGTTCCTTCTCTGCCAGCACGACCGGTACGACCAATACGGTGAACATAAGCTTCATGATCGCCAGGTAGATCGTAGTTTATAACTAATGATATACGTGGAATATCAAGACCACGAGCAACAACATCAGTTGCAACTAAAATAGAAGATTTACCCGATTTCATTTGCTCAATACAGCGCTCACGTTGAGCTTGGTTTAAATCACCATTTAATGCAAGTGCAGGGTAACCTGCACGCTCGAGCTTTTCAGCGATATCAACGGTATCGTTTCGTGTTCTAACGAAGATAATCATTGCGTCGTAATCTACGATTTCTGCAATTCGCTCTAATGCGGTCATTTTCGTAATACCAGAAACCTTCCAAGCAAACTGGTCGATGTTGGCTTTTGCTTTTTTCACTGCAGCGATTTTTATGTGCTCAGGATCTTTTAAGAAACGATTTGCGATTTTACGAATAGCAGGTGGCATTGTTGCTGAGAATAATGCCATTTGAGTTGTTTCTGGTAAGTGATCCAAAATCCACTGGATATCTTCTAAGAAACCCATGTTAAGCATTTCATCTGCTTCATCAAGTACACAAAAACGTAAATCACCTAATTTAAGGCTTTTACGACGTAAGTGATCCATTAAACGACCCGGTGTACCAACAACAACTTGCGCACCACGCTCTAATTGTTGAAATTGTGGTCCGTAAGATTGACCGCCATATAAAGTTGCTACTTTTAAGCCTTTAATGTTTTTACCGAAAGATTCAATTGCTTCAGCAACCTGCATCGCTAATTCACGTGTTGGCGCTAAAACCATTAATTGTGGTTTTTTAATACTCGTATCTATTTGAGCTAGTGCAGGTAAACCAAAAGCAGCGGTCTTACCTGTACCTGTTTGCGCTTCACCTAATACGTCTTTTCCAGCTAATAATGGAGGAATAGTTTGTGCTTGAATACCTGTTGCAGAGACAAACCCCATTGCCGACAAAGCCGTTAATATCGTGGTTGGTAATCCTAGAGAATCGAAGCTTACGGCTTCGGTTTGCTGTGTTACTGTCTTTGTTTCTGAGCTGTTAGTTTGTTCGGTCATAATAATTTATTTCATCTTTAGGCAGGCATAACCAAGCAGCATTACACGTAGTAATTTATAAATACTAAAAAAATAGTAGAAATTAATTATAAAAATCGTATAAAAACAATCAATAAGCGTATAGCTCCTACAACATTTTGTTATAGAAAGTAACTTTATTTTTGAATTGCTAAGTCTTTACCTGCGTACATCTACGAGGAAACCACACGGTAGACTTTAAGCGCATAGCGAACTTTTCGCTATATTTCGTGCCAATTTGGATAATCGGCTGGCAAGTCTGTTGGGCGGTATTAACCCCACTCATTTTGATGTGCTCTCTTAAGCACTTCTTACTGTTTTTTTCGTCCAATCTCACAGCAAGTCATCAAGGCGCGCATTATACATACAAAAAGTTAAAACACAAGATAAATCGAGTCTTTACTCTGGTTTAAATTCACTTTCAAATGATTTTAATAGTGTTCTCGAGCCATAAAGGAACACACACCTTACAACTAGGTATTGA
>CAWVWK010000105.1:0-8888 GCA_963933725.1 uncultured Colwellia sp. | reverse complement strand
GAAGCAACAAACCCAACGGTAGATCTAACAAACATTGAAATAAGTGCTAATGCAAAAAATGCTTTCTTAGAGCCTGAGGAATCTATCAACCTAGATTTAACAACTGAATGGTATTTTGCGCCAGCAGGTTCATTAACGGTTGGTTTATTCCATAAGAAATTGTCGAATATCATACGTAATGAACCATTTAACACCGAGGTTGAAGTAAGCGGTACAGTATACCCTGTAGCTGCCTACGGTCCTGCGAATACCGGTGAAGGTACAATTCGTGGAGCTGAATTCGCTTATAGCCAATTCTACGATATGTTACCAGGTATTTGGAGCGGTTTAGGTTTACAACTTAACTACACTTACATTGACCAAGATGGTTTAGAAGATCCAAATACTTCACCTACACAAGAACTTAGTTATGACGGTGCAGGGGTTCCAATTACTGATAACCGTAATAGCTTCCGTCAGTTCACAGGATTACCATTGCAAGGTTATTCTGATCAGAACTTCAACATTGTTGGTATGTATGAAAAGTATGATATTTCTTTACGTTTAGCGTACACATGGCGTTCAGGATATTTACTGACATTACGTGAGTCTGAAGAATTTGTGCCTGCTTATTCAAAAGATCAAGGGATGATGGATCTTAGTGCGTTCTACAATCTAACTGAAAATGTAAAAATTGGACTACAAGTTAGTAACTTACTTGGTTCAGATACTGAAACTCAGTATCAACAAGATCAAGCTGGTACTTTAACTGACGCCTTCAATTTTACAACAGATAGACGTTACTCGTTAAGTCTTCGAGCTGTTTTCTAATAGTAAACTGTCATAAAAGGTGTAAAATAAACTACGTTGTAGCAATACTACGTAGTTTATTATTTTTAGGACAACAAAAAATATATCCCGCCAAAGAAAGTGGGGACAATTTCTAATTAAAAAACGGTTTTACTATGCAAAAAAAATTAAAGTCCATTTGTATTGTCGGCGGAGGAACCGCTGGTTGGATGGCTGCAACGCTACTTTCGAGTGCATTAAGAGGTAGTAATGCTAAAATTACCGTTATTGAATCACCTGATATTGAAACCATTGGTGTTGGTGAGTCAACAGTGCCGTCCATAATGGACTTTATACAAGCATGTCAAATAGATCTCAAAGAATTCATACAAGCAACGTCAGCCACATTTAAATTAGGCATTCGGTTTGACGACTGGTTAGCAAAAGAAACAGCTACAAAAGATGACCTTTCGAATAACAAAAGTTATTTTCATCCCTTTGGCCGCATTGGAAAAAATTTTAATGGCTTTGATTTTTATCAAACCTGGCTAAAATCACTTGCTGATGGACATGAAACAAGGTGGGTAGATCATTCACCTAGTGCGATCATGGCCGAACAAGAACGCTTCATGTTACGCCCCCAGCAAACCCAAGATTGGGTTTTATCAAGCTACGCTCATGCACTTCATCTTGACTCAATTCTCGTTGCTCGTTATTTACGAAACCTTTGTAGTAAGCGTGGTGTGACACGCATAGAAGCAACTGTAAAAAATGTGACGCTAGATAAGAAGTCATTTATAGAAAGTCTTGAGCTAGAAAACGGTACGCCCGTTAGTAGTGACTTTTTTATAGACTGTACCGGCTTCAAAGCATTACTAATAGAGAAGTCTCTCAAGATTGAACAGGAAGATTGGTCACATTACTTACCTTGTAACCGTGCTGTTACGGTTCAAACCGAGCAATTAGGCTCTCCTGTGCCATATACCGTGGCGACCGCACTAGATGCTGGTTGGTCATGGAAAATCCCCTTACAACACAGAACAGGTAATGGTTATGTGTATTCTAGCCAACATTGTAGTGATGAAGAGGCAATTAAAACCTTAGTAAACAGTGTAAGTGGTAAATTACTAAATGAACCCCGAATTATTCCATTTGCTACAGGTAAACGTAAAAAGATTTGGCACAACAACTGTTTAGCACTAGGTCTTTCTGGTGGTTTTTTAGAGCCGCTAGAATCAACTGCTATTCATTTAGTTTATAAGACATTATTTCATTTTATCAAAAACTTCCCTGACATGGATTTTGACCCTCATACAGAGCAAGCATTTAATGATAAAATTAACGTTGATTACGAAGAGATTCGAGATTTCATTATTCTGCATTATTCCACCTCAAATCGTAGTGATACTCAATTTTGGCGTTGGTGTCAAACAATGCCAGTACCTGAATCATTGAGTGAAAAAATACGGCTATTCAGAGAAAGAGGGGAGATTGACAATTCTTCTGGGCAGTTTTTTAGTAGTGATAGTTGGTACTCTATTTTGGAAGGAATGAAAATACGACCACGCAAATATCACCCTTTGATTGATGGTTTTGATCGCCAAGATTTAGCAAAAAAAATGGATGGCAATGTAACAGATATAAAAACTACTGTGCTAAAAATTCCAAATCATCATGACTATATTAGAGCCCATTGCCAAGTAAATAAAATGAGCTAAACCGTGATTAAAGGTTTTCCAATAGGGGCATTAATACAATCTGATGACTATATATAAAACTATTCCTGAATATTCGGCGATATCTCCACAGCAATTTTTTGAAGAAATTGCACCTTACCAAAAACCTATAGTGATCCGTGGGTTTGTTAAAAGTTGGCCTCTGGTCGCTTCTGCTAAAAAATCTCCAAACGAGTTTGTTGATTACCTCAACAAGTTTTATCGGGGACAAAAAACAGGTATGGTTGTGGCTCCACCTGCCGCTAAAAAACGCTTCTATTACAATGAAGACATGACGGACGTAAACTTTTTAAGTGGTGAAGAGCGCGTTGACCTATTCTTAGGGCGCTTGTTAGAAATAATGGATAGAGATATTTACCCGGCAATTTCGATGCAAAGTACCCCTATTAATAGTATATTACCGGGCTTGATTACTGAAAACCACTGCGAACTCTTTCCAAATTTAGAACCACGCTTATGGGTAGGAAACGAAGGAATAGTAAATACTCATTACGATGGCTCAGATAATGTCGCCTGTGTTATTGCTGGACATCGTCGCTTTACTTTATTTTCTCCTGAACAAACAAAAAACCTATACCCTGGGCCACTAAATTTTACACCTGCGGGCGCACCAACGAGTTTAGTTGATCTTAATGATCCTGACTTTACACGATTCCCCTTATACAAGAATGCATTAGATAACGCGTATCAAGTGGAGCTAGGTCCTGGCGATGCCATTTTTATCCCTATGCTATGGTGGCACCATGTTGAATCACTCGATAAGTTAAATGCATTAGTAAACTATTGGTGGACAGGCTCATCTGCAAAAAACGCTGTATCACCAAGCCCCATTGATAGTTTAAATATTGCTTTACTTGCCATGAGAGATTTGACACCAAAACAGCGAGAGGCTTGGCGTTGCCTTTTTGACCATTATTTATTTAAACAAGGCGCTGATCCTGCATCCTACATTCCTGATCAGCAACAACACTTGCTAGGCAAGATTTCACCAGAATATGTTAGACAAGTTAAAGATTATTTTATCCAGAAATTAGAAAAGTCATAGTATGGCGATAACTCAACTAAGCACAAGAAAAGAATTATGTTAAATAAAAATAAACGTCCTAATAAAATATTAATTGTCGGCGGCGGAACAGCTGGTTGGATGGCAGCAAGCTTATTGGCGAGTAGATGGCAAGATTGTGATATTAGCTTAGTTGAATCTAAGGAAGTAGGTATCATTGGTGTTGGTGAAGGAAGCACACCACATTTGAAATTGTTTTTTGATGCCATTAACGTCCCAGATTCAGAGTGGATGCCCCGATGTGACGCTACCTATAAAAACGGTATCACGTTTGATAAATGGTCTTCAAAAAAAGGCTTTGAGTCATACTACCACCCTTTTGCTGCGCAAACTGACGACATATTCACTGTGCCTCTTTTCTATAAAAACATACAAGCAAGATTGCAACGCTATGATGTTGATGCTCATCCAGATAATTACTTTTTAGAAACCTATTTAAGCCAACAAAACTTAGGTCCTTTACCCGCTGAATCTTTTCCTTTTGGTGTTGCTTACGGCTATCATTTTAACTCAGCTTTACTGGGTGAATTTTTAGCTGAAAAATTCCAAGCACAAGGTGTTACTCGACATTTTGGTAATGTCAACGAGGTCTTGTTAAAAGCAGATGGTAGTATTAATTCCGTTCAGCTCGAAGATGGTCGCGAGTTAGAAGCTGATTTTTTTATTGACTGCTCAGGCTTTAATGGCTTGCTCATACAAAAAGCATTAAAAGTAAACTTTCAAGGTTTTGAAAATAACCTTTTCAATGATGCTGCTGTCGTTATTCCAACAGAAATAACTAAAAAAATTCCTGTAGAAACGAAATCTACCGCCCTAAAAAATGGTTGGGCATGGAAAATCCCGCTACAAAATCGATTTGGCAATGGTTATGTCTATAGCAGTGCTTATATAAGTGCTGAAGCGGCAGAACAAGAACTTAGAGATCATTTAGGGCTTAAAGATAGCACAATACAAGCTAAACATTTGAAAATGAAAGTTGGGGCTGTTGAAAAACATTGGACCAAAAACTGCTTAGCTGTTGGGCTTTCACAAGGCTTTATTGAACCTTTAGAAGCGACTGCACTAGGCTTATCATTTAATACTATTTCACAGTTTATGCAGGCATTTCAACAAGGTAACGGCACCAATCAATATGAAAATGCATTTAACCAAGATATAAATGCTAGGTTTGATGGCGTAAGAGATTATATTGTATGTCACTATAAAGTGAACCAGCGCAATGATAGCCAATACTGGTTAGACAATGCTGCTAATGAAGATATTTCAGAAAACCTAAAACACATTATACATTTATGGAAAAATAGCGCTGACTTTGAAGGCGATATGAATAAGTATAAATTAGCGACAAGTTATCAACCTAAATCTTGGGCCTGTTTATTAGCTGGATACGGTTTCTTTCCACCTCTAAATAAAAATGACACTAGCGATTATTCAGGGCACCACCAAGAAATCGAAGGATTGAAAGATTTTATAAGACGTTGTGGGTTAAACTTTAAAGAGCATAATGACCTTCTTAAAAGCTAATCGACTTAATTTTTTTAAAAAAGTATAAGGTAAGAGTATGTGATTTATGCTCTTAACCTTACCGAAGCATCGAAGTCTATATCACCTTCTTGATTAACAAGGGCGCTTTTATTACCACAAGTAAATATAGCTACTTTATGGTTTTCCTCCCTTCTAAGAAATTCAAGACCAAAGCCAAATTGCCTTAATTTAAACGCAGAAATTTTTTGTGCTATGGTCATTGAGCCATAGCATAGATAACGGTCACGATCTCTGAGTCTTCTTTCTTTAACCGCAAAAATTTTAACTGTATTGTGACTATATACACCCATTATTTCACCTCGTCCTATTATATAAATATGATAATACAAAGGGGGCTATCTGTTGCCCTCGCTACTGGAAATACTGCACCAATCCATTTAATCTTAAATTCGATTAAGACTTTGTTTGTGTCTATTTATACGTTGCTCTATGAAAAAAGATTATAATGGGTTAAAAAATAATGATGGAACATAAAATGCCGAGTGGTTTGATTTGTATTTGTAGGTCGTTTGGTCACTTCTTTTAATGCTTTTTAAGTATATGAACTCGGCTTAATAAATAAAAAGCTGCGCTCTGATAGTGCAGCTTTTTCTATTGGCTTTACCTATTGTGCTTAAAAACTGTAGGTTGCCGAGATTTGATAGTTTGTGCCGTCGGTTAAGTAATGCTCTGCTACTTGATAATCTTTATCAAAAAGATTATTAACTTTAGTAAACACAGATAAATGACTAGATAAATCATAACTTAATGATAGGTTCGCCAACAACACAGCATCTAAGGTTTCTTGTGTAAATTGATTATCGATACTTTCACCGCGGTAATCTAATACAAGGCTAGTGTTAAGTGCATCGACTTGGTAACCCAAGGTATAAGTAGCCGTTACTTCTGGGCGGCGCAGTAATGCTTTGCCTGTAGACGAATCTTCAGTATCCACATATCCTGCAGCAAGTAAATGCGATACATCGCCTGTTTGTAATGATACCGTTAAATCTACGCCTTTTGCAGTGGCGCTATCGACATTAGCAGGTTGCCATTGCCCTTGCGCGTTAGGTGCCCAGGCAATTAAATTTTCTATATCAGAATTATAAAAACTCAATTCTATAGTACCGTTCGCAAATTGGTTTCGGATAAGCAATTCAGAGCTTTTTACTGACTCAGGGTTTAAAAGAGGGTTACCCGAGCCTGGCCAATATAAATCATTAAAGGTTGGCGCCTTAAAGCCTGTACCTCTACTAAGCGCAAACAACCAGTCATTATTGAGCTGATAACCTGCAGAAAGGTTATAGGTTATTTCTTTATCTAGGCCCTGAATATCATCTTGTCGAACAGCACCCTCAAATAGAAAATCATTTAGTTGATGCCTAGCTTGAGCAAAAACAGCATTCGCAGTACGTTTATCTTGATCGTAAGTTGCACCGGTATTTTCAGCTTTTTCTGTATACCAATCAAACCCTCCTACAAAGCTTGTTTCTTCAGTAAAGGTATATTGACCTAACAAACTAAATTGGTCGCGCTTAGTGGTAATTTCATTAACAATTTTGGGTTGAACCTGGCTTGTAAAAGTACCTGCTTGGTCTTGTGAAGTCGCTAGTGATGCTTCAACAAGCATGTTCGAGCCACGATAAGCAGTTCCAACTTTAATGGAATAATTTTCATACTCATTTTCATCAGCGCCACCGAACTGGTTGTCATACTCTGAGCCGCCCTGCTCATAGCGTGAAATTAAACTAACAGAATACTCTTCTGTTATTTGACTCTGGCCATTGAGGCTGAAAGATTGCCTGTCATAGCCATCGTCATCCTCTTGCCCAGGAAAGTCAGTTGAATTGAAACCATCACTTTCTTCTAGTGCAGCAGAGAGCGTTAAAGCGTGTGATTCGTTACCAAATCCAACTGCGACTTCTGTTTTATAGTAACCATGACTACCAAAACCTGCCGTTATAGTACCTTCCCCTGACGTAAGTTTTTTAGTGAAGATTTGAATCACCCCCCCAATGGCATCGGCTCCCCATAACGCTCCTCTAGGACCTTTTACTACTTCAATACGGTCAATTAAGCTTACTGACATCGTCGAAAAGCTCGTTGTGCCCAACGTGGCTGAGCCTACGCGAACACCATCAACCAGAACAAGTGTATGATTACCATTAGTACCGCGCATAAACACAGAAGAAGATTGACCTGCCCCTCCTAAGTTGGCGACTGAAACGCCTGCAATACTAACTAGAAGTTCGGTTACATTTTGTGATTGCAGTCTTTTAATATCTGCTTGGCTAATCACTTCTGTTGCAGAAAGCGATAAGAAGTAATCTTGCTGAGAACGGTTAGCCGTTACAACTATTTGCTCCATCTCTTCAGACTTTAACTTATCTTCTGCTCTTGCTACTGCACCTTCTTCTGCATTCGTTACGGCTGTAAAAAATGTGGTTGTAAACATTACCGAAGAAAATAGTGCCGTTTTAACAGCAAGATCTACTGTTTTTCTTTTATATAGCGTGTTGTTTTTATATAGTTTAGTTTTCATTTTACCCCTCGCTATGACGCCCTCCGCATCATGTTGTTCAACACCTGTCAGTTTTGTTTGGCTCTGCTCAATTGTTGAGAATTAAAGTAGGTACAAGGTATCGGACTTAAATCTTCAGGCTCATACCAATTCAATTAGTATAAAGAAATTCGATTATCACTGTTGCGGGGGCAGTACCTAAGTTTCATAGGTTTCCCTTGTTGCCTACCAGATTTTAGCGGGTTCATATCATTTCGAATAAACGATTTTCTTTAGAAAAAACTTATTTACACAAATTGATATAACCCCCACCGCTAGTTATACCTATTCTATCAATTAACAGAATAGGTGTTTTTTTCTTTTACGATATTATTCACTTAACAATACTGTTCACTTAAAAATACTGTTCATTTAACGGTATGAATCTATTTTTTTACATAGTTCTTCAACACCATCTAACATTCTTATACTGACTCTATGCATTAAATCAGCATTAACACGGATGAAGCGATTGTTTTTTGCAGCAGGAACTTCTGGCCATTTTGACCAATCGATAATGGATTGCTCAACATCCGATTTTTCATCGGGCAAAATGATAATTTCAGGTTGCGCAACGATAACATTTTCTATGCCTATTTGCGGATAAGCAGCACTGCTTTGTGCAAAGACATTACTCCCCTGGCAAACCTCTATTAACTGATTAATTAAAGTTGTTTTATTGATTGTACGCATAGGATCAGGCCAAAGTTGGTAAAATATTTTTATTGGCGTTTTATTAGCGTATTGATTGCGTAATTTCCCTAACCTTTGATTATAACCACTTGCTACACGCTCTGCTTGTTCTTCGAGCCCGATGGCAACGCCTAGTTTTAGTAACTCTGGGCCAACTTCGTCAAGGTTTTTAGCCTGACTATAAATAATATCTAACCCCATTTTTTTCAACTGCGCTATATCCGAAGCCTTATTTCCTGACTGCCAAACAATAACGATATCAGGCTTTAACGCGAGTATTTTTTCAACTTGAATACCGTGATAGCCTCCGACCCTAGCTATTTCAAGGGCAGCTTGAGGGTAATCAGCGTATTCAACCGTACCCACAATTTGATCACCTGCTCCTAGCTCAAATAACATTTCGACTATGTCTGGAGCAAGTGCCACAATACGCTGTTCTTTCGCAAAGCTAGTGGTAGAAAAACATATTGTAAAAAAAATAAATAAGCGTAATAAAAACACCATTATTGTTCTCCTCCTTGTTTAGTGAGCGCATTACCTGACT
>CAWVWK010000104.1:0-8973 GCA_963933725.1 uncultured Colwellia sp. | reverse complement strand
CCTCCATACCCTGAAACTAAAGTTTATGTTGAGCGTGTCGACATACTTCATCAAAGATATTTGAAGAACTAGAAAGTAGCAATAGAAAGTTTCGCTACATCTGTTGTAATAAAAACAAGAAAGGAACTGAATGGCTTGTCCCAATCAGTTCCTTTTTTATTTACTTTATAAGTACTTAAGCGATAAATTTAAAAGTGTACAGTTGCACCTGCAAAGAAACCTTCAAATGTTAAGTCTGTATACAAATCATCAATATCGTCTAACTCTATCTTACTTGCTCGGTAGCCAGCATTAATATCTAAATCAACAGCCAAGTTATCTAGCACTGCATAACTAACACCTACTTGGTAATCATAAATGCTACTGCCATCGTAAGAGCTTGCATTCGCTTGTGCAAAGACACTAAACCCCGTAAGTGGTAAACCAATAATCGTGTTTACATATAGCATAGGTAACACAACTGAAGCGCTTAAATTAGAAGAAGTAACGCCACCTAAGGATTCACCCGCCATCTCTATGTCAGCATCTAAATCACGAACCGTTACACCAAAATCAAAAGTAAGTAAGTCATTATCAAATAATTCATAATACAAAGTATAGTCTATGTAGCTGGTATCAAAAGTTGTATCAAGCGCTGTGCTTGCAGTATAAGTTTCACCTTGGAATGTAAAATCAGAACTGATTTGTGTTCCACCAACGGTGTCTAAAGTTGTTGAAGCAAGTTTAATATTTGGAATAAGTGGAATTGGGTGTTCAAACGCTACGAAGTAACTGCCTTGATTTTGAACATCAAAATCAAAAACAGCTTGATCAAGATCGCCTTCACCAAATGAACCCTTCGCTTCATTTGCCCATACTTGTCCGCCAATATATAGACCTAGTAACGTATCTGCTTGTACATTGGCAGATAAAGCCGTCATTAAACTAGCTGCTATTATTGCTTTTTTCATGTTTAACCCTCTGTAAGTAATTTATTCAAATCTATCAGGGCTGCATTAGCACGAGATATGTAGTTCGCCATTACCAAAGAATGGTTTGCTAACACACCAAATCCATCGCCATTTAATACCATAGGTGACCACAGTATTTCCTGGCTTGCCTCTAATTCTTTTATTATTTGTTGTAAGCTTATTTTTGCGTTCTTATTTTTCAAAACACTATCAAAATCGATTTCAATGGCTTTTAAAAAGTGTACCAAAGCCCATGAAGCACCACGCGCCTCATAGAATACATCATCAATTAACCACCAACTTGTTTTTAATTCTAATTCAGCTGCACTATATGTAGATTGCTTTGCATTTTTATCGCCAGCTAAGTCGATATTAACTTGTTGAATGCCAACACTAGCACTTAAACGGTGCGAATAGCTACCTAGCCTTTTTTGCACTTCATCAATATAGCTTTTTAAGTTATCTGCTCTTGCATAAAACTGGCTTTTATCTTTTAATTCAACCTGCACCAAAGCTGCTCGATACTTATAAAGACTTTCTATCGCAGCTGAATATTCAGACTCTGCACTAGGAACTACCCAAGATTTACTATCTATATTGAAACGAGGTTGAGCGTCTTGAAGATGTTTATTAACCAGTGACTGAGACTGAGAACGACTAAAGTCCTTACGCATAACCAAAGCAAGATCCCTGGTCATTTCAAGTACGCCAAACTCCCAAGCTGGCATATTATCTAAAAACACAGAAGGCGGCAAAGCATCATTTGAAAGATAGCCTCCAGGTTTATGCAATAAAGTTTCAGCTACTTCTATTAATGTTGTTGTCGTTGTATAACCAACAACAGGAATTTCATTTTTTGCTTGTGCTTCTTGCGAAACATTTTTGCGGACATCCATTAGGTCTGGATAGAAACTCCAATAAACACCTACCCCATAAAATAATGCGAATAAGGTTATGAAGCCATAAATAACCGGTTTGGTGGAAAATTTCATATAAATCCTAACTCATTTAATATTGACGCTACTTCATACTTTTTATAGGTACGTCGACTTGAATATTGGTCTCGTTATCGAAGTACAAAGTAATTATAGCACTATGTTTTGCTTCAAGCGGAGCCTTTAAATTAAAAACCATGATGTGAAAACCATAGGGAGCTAAAGTAATCTCTTCACCTGACTTTATCTTAAGATTTTCAACTTTACCCATTTTCATTAGACCATTCGTCATGGTGTGCTCATGGATTTCAATTCTTGGTGATATGTCGCTTGTTACATTTACTAAACTTAATTCTTCGGAGCCATTATTTTTTAACTTCATATACATAGAAGATAAATTGGTGCCTGGAATTGTTTCTCGAGCATAAGCATCAGTCACAATAACAGCAGCTTTATCTATTCGCTTTATCGAGGTATTTATTTGTTCACTCACATCATTATGACTTAATGCTGTACCTGGGTAAAAAAGAGTAGCGATTAATAACGCTAAATACCCACAAAAAAACTGCTGCTTGCTCATATCTCTCTATACTTCTTGTTTAATAACCTATATGGTTTAACCATATCATTATCAGCGAAGTAAAAATATGAAAAATTTAATAATTAGTGACGTAAGCCAAGGTATTTTAACGATTACCCTAAATCGAATCGACAAAAAAAATGCTCTAAACAATGTTATGTATGAAGAGCTTTGTCACCTTTTCACCGATGCCGATACAAACCCTTCTATACATTGTGTACTTATCAAAGGTGATAAAAACTGCTTTTGTGCAGGCAATGATCTACAAGACTTTATTGCCTGCTCACAAGATGACGATCTGCTCGCACTCACTTTTGTACGTATTCTTGCCGCTTTCACTAAACCTATAATAGCCGCTGTAGCAGGTGCTGCCGTTGGTATTGGTACTACCTTACTACTACATTGTGATATGGTCGTTGCTGCTACGAATAGTAAATTTAAATTGCCATTTACCCAATTAGGCCTTTGCCCTGAAGCAGGCTCTAGCTTAATTCTTACAAGATTAGTTGGTCAAAATAAAGCCTTCGAACTTATGGTCTTAGGTAAAGGTTTTAACGCCGAAGAAGCACAATCTTACGGTATTGCTAGCCAAATTTGTGAACCAGACCTACTTATTGATACAGCAACAAAAATTGCGCAAACTATTGCCAAATTACCACTGGATTCGGTAATGACCAGTAGAAGGTTAATAAGACAAGCGACCCAACCTTTGCTCGATAGTGTTATCCGTGATGAAGGAACAGAGTTTAAACGACTCATAACGACTGATGACTGTAAACAAATTCTAGCTAACTTCTTTAAGTAATGGCTTTTTTATAAAATTTCTGAGCTCTAAACAACAGCCCTACTCACTTCTAATTCGTGTCTACTTAAAAAAATAGCGGGTTACATCCAATGTAACCCGCTTCCATTTTATACCATTTACTTCCTTTGCAGATTCCTTTTATTCAGTAATCCTATACTGAGCTACTCCTTATATTTATATCAATTCCATTAAGTTTGTGATCTTTTTTTCTCCCCCACCTATATACTTTCTTCTCTCTGTAATAAGGTCGCATTTAATATTTAATGTGACGATGAAGGCGCATATCGAGGCTTTTGTTTATTACGAGTTACAGCCCAAATAGCTAAAGCAACCAAGAGTATTGGCCAAAACACTCCAATAATTGCCATTGCAATACTCCCTACCACTAAAACTCCAACGAAAAGAATGCCACCAAACACGCTAAGCACTATCGCTAATGCAACCAACACTAACAAAACAGCAACTCCGGCAGATATACCTATGGCTTTCATCGGTTCAACAATGTCGTTGTTTACGTATAGTTGTAGGTCAAATAAAGATAAAAAACTTGCCCCTAAAATATAAGTTAAAAATATTGTTGCAAAAATAGCTAGCATTAAGGCTTTTAAAAAGTTCATCACTCACTCCTTATTAATATCTTCTTTCTACTCTTGTATTCGGTAATAATATACTTGCTACAACATAAGCTACGCCAGTTGCCACAGGTAAAAGAATCAAGGCAACTACCGTTGCAATTCGAACGGCTATGCGCGGTAAGTCATAGTAGTTTGCAATACCAGCACAAACCCCTGTTACTTTCTTGTGTAATAAATCTTTACGTAAGCTTTTTTTACCTAGTTCGTTTATAACGTATTCCTTTTCGTATCTCATACAGACCTCTTTATTACGTGTTTGGTTTTATTTAAGCTTGAATGAGATGAACACCGACTTATTCGCTTGTTCACCTGATTAGCTTTTTACGCACTTTTCTTTTGCGTTGCTGACTTTTTCATTGCAGCAAGTTCATTGTCAATGGCTTCATCTTTTGCTAAAGCATCAATTTGTGCACTTAAATCTTGGTTTTGAGTCATGTCAAACGCTTCTATTTGCGCCTCAACTGCTTCAATTTTCTCTTGGTAACGATCAAACTTATTCATCGCTTCATCAATGTTATACATTGCTGATTTTTCGCGTGTTTTCAAACGTACAACGGCAGACTTTTGGCGCAATGCACAAGTTTTTTGGCGTCGTTTTGCTTCTGAAAGTTTTGTCTGAAGACTTTGTGCATCTACTTGGACTTCATTTAAGAAGCCATCTAAAGCCAGCTCTTCTTTTTCAAGTGCAACCAATTCAGCTTCAAGCTTATGCTTTTGTGCAATGGCTGATTTTGCAAGATCTTCACGACCTTTATCTAATGCTAAATTTGCTTTTTCTACCCAATGCGCAATGCTATTTTTTAAAACAGTAGACTTTCTATGTAAGCTTTTCTTTTCTGCAATATTCTTTGCTGCTGTTGCGCGAACTTCTACAAGAGTCTCTTCCATTTCTTGTACAATCAAGCGAATCATCTTTTCAGGCTCTTCAGCTTTATCAAGCATGCTGTTCAAGTTTGCATTAACGATATCGGTAAAACGTGTGAATAACCCCATGGTGATCTCCTGATCTTTTATTGTAAATAAATTGTTTTAATCTTTTGTTCTTTGGTGTTCATCTTTTTTACATTAAAATGCTCTATACGTCTGAGCACTTTAATGCTTTTACTTTCTCTTACTTATACTGAAGTTCTTTTTTTTAATTGCTTTTACGGCTGTTTAGCAATCGTTTGAACTTTTTCTTTCTCTTCATTAGTTTCATCTTCTGTTAACCAGGCTAATGACTCATCAATTATTAAATCAATTGAGAATTCATCAATGCTTGATGAAATAGACTTTTCTAATTCTGCTGATAAGTCAGCAACCATTGCGTTTCCTTGTGCAACTAAAAATGTAGAAATTGTACTTTGAATATTTCGTGCTGATATTGCCTCATTTTGCTCTAAAGATACTGTTGCTGCGTTTGCGCTAAACATTGCGCCTAATGAAAAAATGGCTGCGACTGAAATAAGTTTTACATTTTTAACGCTGTTTAATAAGTTCATGTTGCTTTCCTTTTTAACTGTTGTAAAAGTGTTGTTGTGTTTACTGCTTATAATTTGTGTTGGCTTTTTAGCATTTTGCCAAGTTGGCCACTTCTTGATGTAATGTATTTCAAGTGTTGTGCCAATCTTTAAAAGTCTTTTAAAGCATTGATAAAAAAGATTATTAAATAAAATTCATTTTAAAGCTTTAAAAGAGTACATTTTTAAAAAAATAACCATTTAGTTAATATGGTATTAATTTGGTCAATTTAACCACTATATGATTAAGCCTGTCTAATATAGAGCTTCTTCATGGCGAATTAAGTGATTCAATGCTTGATTAGCTGAAATGATGGAAGGTAAGGCTAGCAGTTAACCATTTCTATATTATTGAATAAACAAGGAAAAAGTTAATTAGCAAAAGTTATTTAGAAGTGCGTAAGGTTTAAGGTTACAAATTACTAGCCAGGGTGGCGTGTACTATCAAGCATTAAAACTTCGAGGGTGTATAGAAGGTTTGTGCTGTATTTTTCAATTCCATTTTACGCATATCTACACAAGCTAACTGAGCTGTTGCTATAGCAATGCTTTTAGCAAAGTGAACCATTGCAGACTAACACGATTTAAATTGTCACTGATATATGCATTTCTATGTTTATTTATATAGAGTTATATTGGTACTTATGTTTATATTTAAACGTGCAATAATGCAGGTGTAATTCATGACTTAATACTTCTCAGTAAAGGCAACGATAATTGATGTCACTAATATAAAGCCTGTTGGTACCATCATTAATGCAAATAAAGTTATTGGGTTTAACATGGGATTTTTCCTTTAATCTCAAATTGTTTATCTAAAAAGTTATTTTGTTACTTACTTAATTACTTAATGAGCAAAAAGTGTGACAAAGATTACGACAAACTTTAATTTTTTCATTGTACTGATTTTAAAGGTTTTTTATTTTTATTTTTTCTTTTGAAAATATAAAGTGGCGAAATAAACCACCACAAAACACAAAAAGAACAAAAAAAACTAATTATTAGCTATTTTGTAAGGTCATTGTTTCATTTCTAATTTTTGAATATGCCCCATTTCGGGAATGATTTTCCCAAAATAGAGCCAGCTGATAACAAGCTATAATAGCAGTGGTTTTGACAAGGCGATAGCCGAGGATAGTGACAGGCTAGTTGTTGAGCTTCGATTTATTTGTCTATTAAGTTACTCATTCAGAGTAACTTAATGCACTTCTTGCAACATTTATTTCGACAGGTACCGTAAAATAAGAAGCCTAGATTTTTTAAGAAACTTAAACTGTTGAAGTTAATACAATTAAACTTAAGGGTAGTATAAGCTATGACACTTTGGCAAAGGCATCACGCAACACCTGACCACCAGCACCTTCTTTACCTGCATTTTCACTTAAGTGACGTCTAAATTGTCTTGCACCAGATAAGCCATTACACAAACCAAGCATATGCCTTAGTACATGCCAAGCACGTGCTTTATGATGAGCATTGCCATGCTTTAAAGAAGAACTTACATAAGCATCTACATAATCAACCATTAAATCAACTACTTGCTCACGACTTATAATCGAACCATTTGCTGAGTTATCACCATATATTTGCTGATCAACTTCAGACAAAATATAAGGGTTACTATAAACTTCACGGCCAATCATAACGCCATCTACATAGGTTAAGTGATCTTTGGTTTGTGCTAATGTGGTAATACCACCATTAATTGAAATAGCGATATCAGAAAAGTCTTTTTTAATTTGATAAACACGTTGGTAATCAAGCGGAGGAATATCTCGGTTTTGCTTTGGACTTAATCCACTTAGCCAAGCCTTTCTCGCATGCACAATAAAGTGCTCACAACCAGCCTGCTTCACTTGTTCTATAAAAGTATGTAAAAACTCATAAGAGTCTAAATCGTCAATACCAATACGCGACTTTACCGTAATTGGAATATTGGTTGCGGCTCGCATCTCGCTTACACAATCGGCGACAAGCGATGGCTCAGCCATTAAACAGGCACCAAAACGGCCATTCTGCACTCGGTCAGAAGGACAGCCCACATTTATATTAACTTCGTCATAACCATATTGCTCAGCTATTTTTGCACACTCGGTCATGTCTTTTACATCACTACCACCAAGTTGCAGTACTAAAGGATGCTCTTCATCATTATAAGAAAGATAATCTCCCTTACCATGAAGAATAGCCCCTGTGGTAACCATTTCAGTATATAGAACCGTGTGTTTTGACATAAGTCGATAGAAGTATCGACAATGCCTATCTGTCCAATCGAGCATTGGGGCAACGCTTAGCTTATGAACAATATTAGATTTTTCCATTTTTACCTCAGATACCTTGATTTATAAGGTTAAGTACCCTTTCTGCAAAGAAAGAATGCTTTTGTCACTAGAAAATTAAGCGTATTTTATCATAGATAAAATTAACATCACTAACTGATAAAGTTGGTGATGTTAATTAGTCTCAGAGTATCAGTTGGGTTGCTTATTTTTCAGTTTATTTTTAAAGCTAAAGCATCTTGAATTCAAGTATTAATTTAAGCAGTAATTTAAGCTAAACATTAAGCGAGAAAACTCAACAAACCCCAAATCACTTTCGAATGAGTGACAATTAAAAGCTAAACCTAACAGTAACCGAGTGGTGCTGGTCTTCTTTTACTTTAACTAATACTTTAGCGCCATCAGGAATAGCAAGCTCTGCTGTCATTTTATTACCGCCAGCAGGTACTAGTTTTGATTCTAATTTTTTACCTGAAGCAAGAACGGTTACATTACCTGTAAGTTTTTCGGTTGAATATGGTTTACCGTGATCACGCAAGTATAAGCTAGCACCTGAGTCTTCGCGAACGAGCTCAAATATCATTTCATGTTCAACTTTTACCACGCCGCCATGTTGTGGTGTTTCGTCTCCATGTGCCAATGTCGACGCGTTAAACCCAAATAAACTTACAGTAATTAATAGTGTTTTTAAAAATGATGTTTTCATATGTTTTTCCTTTAATAGGCAACGAACTTTTTTTAAGTTAAAAGTGTAGGTGTCATTGCATAAACCTTTAAATCAATTCTTTTGAATTGTTTTTTAACCATTGTTGTGTTGGTTTTTTTCCGAACTTCCAATACAGTAAAGGTGTTAGTAAAGTATCGAGAAGTGTAGAACTCATTAACCCAGAAAATATTACGATTGCCACTGGATGCAATATTTCTTTACCCGGTTGATCTGCTGCCCAAAGTAACGGAATAAGCGCAAAAGCCGTTACCATGGAGGTCATTAAAACAGGGGCTAACCGCTCCTTTGCCCCTCGAATAATAAGTAATTCATTAAAAGTTTCGCCCTCAAAGCGCATCAAATTTAGATAATGACTTATCTTCAAAATGCCGTTTCTAGCTGCAATGCCTGTTAGCGTAATAAAGCCTACAACAGAAGCTACGGATAAAGGCGTTGCAGTTAACCACATAGCACACACAGCGCCAATAAGTGCCATGGGTAAACTAGACATGATAATAGTAGCGAAGATTATAGATTGATATCTTAAATATAAGACAAGGTATATCAATGCAAACGACAAAGCA
>CAWVWK010000103.1:0-8977 GCA_963933725.1 uncultured Colwellia sp. | reverse complement strand
TGTAGCTTATTAGATAATGCAGACGGTACAGGACGTACCTTATTAGATAATGCAGGAGCATATTATCCTGAGCATATTATCCTGAACAACTAGTTACTTAAAAAATATCTTGTATTTGGCAATTTTCTCTACGTATAAAGTAGATCACATATTTAATTAAACTGCTATTACTTTGAGTGTTTGTAGCTTGAATATAAGATATAAGAAGAGTTTGGTTATTTAAAAACAAGTTCTAGCGCAATATAGCCAACCCAGCTAACGGCAAGCAAAACCCAAGGAAGTTTGTTTAACTTACTTGTACTTTGAAATTCTTCTGACGGTATGATTTGCTTAGCTTTTAACTTGTTTTGATGTTTACGTTTTTTATCTTGATCCCTTTGCTTAACATTTTGCTGCTTTTTATATTCAGCAATGCCTTTTTCAATCCCTGAAGCAATGAGTTTAGTCTGCTCTTTCGTTTGGCCTTTTCTTTGTGTACCCTTGGCAATTTTCATAGCTTGCTCTTGCACTTCTCTAGATATATTTTTATTCATTTTTTGTTATCAATTACTTATCAGCTGCCTAAAAAAAAAGCGAGCTTTCTATAAATTAGCCCGCCTTAAAATGAGCTTAACGTCTAGCTTTGCTATACGTTATAACCCTGTGGGTTTTGCTCTTGCCAGTGCCAACTATCTTTAACCATATCCGTTAAAGACTTTTCAGTTTCCCAGCCTAATATTTCTTTAGCTAAATCAGGTTTTGCATAACATTTCGCGATATCTCCTGGGCGCCTTGCTTCTATTTTATAAGGAATATCCTTTTGTGAAACTTCTGCAAATGCTGCAACCATTTCTAATACAGAATAGCCAACACCTGTCCCTAGATTAAAAACATGACAACCTGCTTTTTCATGAAGTTTCTCAATCGCTTTAACATGACCTTTAGCTAGGTCTACCACATGAATATAATCACGAACACCTGTGCCATCTTTGGTATCGTAATCATCACCGAAAACAGATAAATGGCTTCTTTTACCTACGGCTACTTGAGCGATAAAAGGCATTAAGTTGTTTGGAATGCCTTTAGGATCTTCACCAATAGTACCACTGTGATGGGCGCCAACAGGGTTGAAATATCTTAATAAGACAACAGATAACTGATTGTTAGCAACTACGGTTTCTTGACACATCTGCTCTACAACCAACTTACTTTGTCCATAAGGATTGGTCGTACTCAGTGGAAAGTTTTCAGAAATTGGAACTGAAGCGGGGTCGCCATAAACTGTCGCAGAAGAAGAAAAAACAAGGGTATTAATCTGATGTTTTTCCATCACACGCATTAAAGTACAGGTACCATTTACATTATTGTCATAATATTTTAAAGGCTGTTCCACCGATTCACCTACCGCTTTTAAACCAGCAAAGTGAATAACCGCGCTAATTGAAGAAGTTTGAAACACAGATTCTAAATCATCTGTATTGCGGATATCTCCTTCTATTAATGTAATTTTTTTGCCCGTGATTTTTTCAACGCGCGCAATAGATGCAGCACTAGAATTACTAAAGTTATCCAGAACAACTACTTCAAAACCTGAGTTTAAAAGCTCAACACAAGTATGTGAGCCGATATAACCTGCTCCGCCCGTTACTAAAATTTTCATTATGACCTCGTCCCTTTTTTATTTAAATCATTGTTTTATGTTAATTATACGCACATTGCCTGACTAACGTCATCTAATAATGTTAAAACCGACTGATAATGTATACCACTATTTTTTGATAAACCTATTTCACAGGTTCTGCTATTACTTAAACCCATGGTGCAGTTCTTAGGCACTTGCTTTTTTAGTGGCTTTAAGGCGCTATCATTAAGCTCGGGCAAATAAAAACCTTTATCGCCAGCAAAACCACAACAATGAACATCTGTTGGAATAATAATGTCGGTACTGCATTTATTAGCGATTTGGCTTAAAAAAACACCTTGATTCATTTTCATGCTACTACAAGTTTTATGAAGCATAAAAGACTTGTTGGTCGGAGTTATATTGAGTTTGTCTAAGACTTCTTTGGCTATAAACTCTGTTGCATCTAAAATATTCAAATCCGTATCTGAATTCGTTTCGCTTTCTTTGTTGTAATTATTAGCATTAGTTGCATTTATACACGCTAATGATAATGTACAAGGGCTTGCATCAGTTATAACGGGCCATTTTCCATTTTCAGAAACCTCTCGAATAAACTTATGAAATTCTAGTTTTTTTTCTAAAGCCATTGATACAAAACCTTTAGACTCCCATGGCATACCACAGCAAAGGGAGTCGATTTTGTCTGGAATAACCACCTCTATGTTGGCTTTAGCACACAATGAGGCTATGACTTGCGTTAATGATTTTTCATTATCTTTTTTTAATTGCCCTTTATCTTCAACCGTTTGCTTAATTTTATCTGCAAAAACTCTATTTGGACAAGCAGGGATATAAATAACTTTACCTGTGAACGCAGGTTTACTCTCATTATCATTATCAAGTAATTTCATCGGTATACGGTTTGCTCCCGATGGCCATTGTGGGTACCACTTTGGTATGTACCCTGCTGTTACTTTATTTAATCCGTTAAATATTTTACGCGTCGCTTTATCACCAATAACATCATTTAGCTTACTTACCGTATTTAACCCCATAGCAAATGTTGTTATCGATGCACTAAAATGACGCCCAACAAACCGCCCTAGATTTTTCGCGCTCTGGCCATGCTGCAATGCTCTTAGCCCTTTAATAAACTGACCAGTATCAATATTTACTGGGCAAGATTGTGAACAAAGACCTGTTGCCGCGCAACTATCAATACCAAGGTACTGATAAGCTTCTTTTAATTCTTTAAACTCTGCCTGTTCTTTATTCAGCTCTAATGCTTTAATTCTGCGCCAAAGGGCAATTCTTTGCCTTGGTGATAAAGTCAAGTTTTTAGAAGGACAAACTGGCTCACAAAATCCGCACTCTATACATTCATTAATTATTTCATTGGTAGCCGGCATAGGCTTTAAATGCTTTATATGAGCATGACTATCATCATTGATAATAACGCCTGGATTAAGTATCCCTTTGGGATCAAAAATAGACTTTATTTCCTGCATCACCTGATAGATATCTTGCCCCCATTCTAGCGAGACAAAGGGCGCCATATTTCGTCCCGTACCATGCTCTGCTTTTAAAGAGCCTTGGTACTCTACAGCTATCATTTCACTGACCTTAGCCATAAAGCGCTCATAGCGTTTTACTTCTTTTTCCTGTTCAAATGACTGGGTAAAAACAAAATGTAAATTGCCATCTAGGGCATGACCAAAAATAATCGCCTCATCGTAACCGTACGCTGCCAATAAGCTTTGTAAATCTGCAACACCTTGCGATAGCTTTTCGATAGGCAAAGCGACATCTTCAATAACCACGGTAGTGCCTGTTTCACGGTTCGCACCGACACTTGGAAACAATCCTTTTCTTATTTGCCAAAGCTTATCAATTTGTTTTTCATTAGCGGTAAATGCAGAACAACCAACCAGTTCATCTTTAAACCGTTTAATAAGGGATAAAAGGAGTGCTTCTTTGTTTTCTAATGCTTGCTGTGTTGTTGCACTAAATTCAATAAGTAAGGCCGCCTCATCACCTTTAAAAGCTTGGGAAGGTGTTTGCTCAAAACCTGTAACACATGAAAAATCAACGCTTTTTAAAGATCTAATATCTAACAACTCGACTGCATCAACTTGTTCATTGGCCAACAGGCGAACGATATCACAAGTAACCGAGAGCTTTTTAAAAACGTACAGACCGGCCGATTTAAAGGGTTCTATTTTAACCGTGTTATAAGTAATCTCTTCAATAAAACCAAGCGTTCCTTCAGAGCCAATCATTAGGTGGCTTATCATGTCGATAGGGTTTTCAAAATCAACTAACGCATTAACGCCATAACCCGTTGTATTTTTGAGACGATATTTATGTTTTATTTTACTAACAAGCTTAGGACTGTCTTGTAAGTTACTGGCTAAAAGAGTCAAACGCTTGATTAATGTGGCTTCTTTTAAATAAAACTGTGCTATCGACTCTTCGCACGCAGTATTTAACTTTGTTCCGTTAGCTAAAATTATTTTTATAGCATCAAGGGTGTGATAACTATTTTGCTTTACGCCACAACACATGCCTGATGCATTGTTTGCTGCTATACCACCAATTTTACATGTGTTAATTGATGCGGGATCAGGGCCTATTTTGCGCCTATATGGCCGTAATGCGGCATTAGCATTAGCGCCAATAACCCCAGGCTGTAAGCTAACTTTTTTGCCTTCATCTAAAATATTAATGCCCTGCCAAGCAGTTGATAATAGAATCAGTACAGAGTCAGTAATAGCTTGACCTGAAAGGCTTGTGCCTGCTGCTCTAAAAGTTAAAGGAATGCTGTACTCATAGCTTTTCGCTATAACTTGGGCTAACTCATGAACATCATTAAGACGTAAAACTAATTTAGGCGTTAAACGATAAAAACTTGCGTCTGTGCCATAAGCATATCGACGCGCCAAATCTAAGATAATTTGCTCATCGGGCAAAAAACACTTTATTTGTTTAATAAAACCCTCAAAGTGTTCAGGTTTATTTGATTCTTTCATTTCGCTTCTCAATAACTTCAAAGTAATATTTCACGTCTGGGTAAAGTAAATAAGCTTTACGCCTTTGAAGATAATCACGTAAAGGCTGTAACCACTGTTGCCTAATTTCGATTTCAGTTTGGTTGGCCAAGATAGATTTTCTTAACTTATCTGTGCCAGAGAGTTTATCCATAAAGTCTGGTCGGTCAAAAAATTCCTTGCCTTCTTTTTCAAACGCTTTATGCCAAGCAATGAGATAACTTAAATCTAATCCTGTTTTCGCTACAGCTGTTTTATGTACAACCTGTTTCTGTTCAGCTAAGTTCTGACCGGTTAACTTTTTCCCCATCAACTTCGGCTTTAGTGCAGAGCCGGGCATGGAGACGGGTGTAAATTCAAAATTGCCAATACTGACTTCGTTATGGCCTATTACTTGAAATGGAAAATTAGTTCCTCTACCTATACTAACGGGGGTTGCTTCAAAAAAGCCGAGTGAAGAATAAAGCAAAATGGATAATTGATTGGGTAAATTAGGGCTTGGCTTTACCGGTAAATGATAGGAAGTTGCATGGCTGTAATGCTTATTTTTGATAACGGTTAAATCAAGTGCCTTTTGAGTATCCAACCAACCTTCGCCATTAATCATTAAAGCAAGTTCGCCTACCGTTAAGCCATGAACTAAAGGAATATTGTGCATTCCTACAAAAGAGGTGAACTCTGGAGTCAGTTTAGGCGTTAATACTGGACCATCAATATACATGCCATTAGGATTTGGTCTATCAAGAACAATAAAGCTTAGGTTGGCATCAGCACTTACTTCCATCATATAGTGCATTGAGCTGATGTAAGTATAGAACCTAACACCAACATCTTGAATATCAAAAAGTACAACATCAAGCTTTTCCATAACCTTAAAATCAGGTTTTTTACGCTTGCCGTATATAGAGTATATGGCTGTCCCTGTTTTAGAGTCTATCTGGTTGTCAAAGGTTTCGCCAGCGTCTAGTTCTCCTCTAAAGCCATGTTCTGGTGCAAAGATCATTTGGATATCCACACCTTTTTCCAACAAAACATCAACAAGATGAACATCACGAACCATTGAAGTTTGATTAACAACTAAACCAACACGCTTGTTTTTTAGCAAAGGTAAGTAACGGGAAAAACGCTCGGCAGCAACAATAACTTCTGGCTTTGCACTTTTCATATTTGTTGAGATTTTTGTACTTAGCGCTACAGGCGCCTCTTTGCTGTTAGCAATATTAAAGCTAAAGACCTTAGGGCTAACGATTGCAAAAAAACTAACTACAACGCACCCAAAAAAATATTTATTAAGGAACAGGCTTAATTGACGCTTAATTAAAATCAAAAAACTCTCCATTTAATGATGTTTTATAAAAACCTTTAAGCTTGGTTTTGCTCTACCGCATTTCGTAAAAAGCCATTATGTTTTTTAAGTAAAGCCTCTCCTTGTTCAAGCGTTGAACCTGTGAGTAACAGTAATATGGCCATTTTTGCATTGTTATTGGCTTTTTTTAACGCTTCTTTACTCGCTTCATAACTACAATCTGTCGCTTGCATAACAATTCGAACTGCCCTTGCCATAAGTTTTTCATTACTTGCTTTTACATCAACCATTAAGTTTTGATAGCTTTTACCACTTTTTATCATACTCGCGGTGGTTAACATATTTAGAACCATTTTTTGTGCGGTAGCCGATTTCATTCTGGTTGAACCGGCTAACACCTCTGGTCCTACGACAGGGCAAATACCAATATCAGACTCGCTCATTAAAGGTGCACCAGGGCAACATGTAACACCTACGGTCACTGAGCCTTGCGATTTAGCATAAGCCAAGCCTGATAAGACAAATGGCGTTCTTCCGCTTGCCGCTAAACCAACAACCAAATCATCTGCTGTGAGGTTAATTGCTTTTAAATCATCAACCGCCAAGGTCGTGCTATCTTCTGCCCCTTCGACCGCCTTAAAGATGGCATCTCTACCACCGGCCATAATACCAACGACTTGTTCACTATTGATATTAAAGGTAGGTACGCACTCGACAGCATCTAACACGCCTAACCGACCGCTTGTGCCAGCCCCGATAAAAATAAGTCTTCCTCCTTGATTAAAAGCTGAAACCGTTGCTTCAACAGCTTTCGCTAATTGAGGTAGTACACATCTTACGGCTTGTGCAACTTTTTGATCTTCCACATTAATTTTATTCAATATATCAACCGTCGATAACAAGTCGATATCCATTGTACTAGGGTTTCGCCCTTCTGAAACTAATTGATCCAAAGAAGCAACTAACGAGATATCTGCTTGTGGGAGTGAGGAGGTTTTAAGCTGGGATGCTTTTTCTTGAGAAGCAGAATTATCCGTCTTTTTTGCCATGAAATTGAACCTTTATGCAACTAAATTACTTTCTGCTAACGTCAACAATAGGCTTTATATAGTGATTATTTTAAAAACCATTTTTTAGAGATACTTAACAGGCACGATGAATGAGAAACTTGATATTAAAAGAAAATAGCATGTTAAAAACAATTAAGCGATAGCTAAAATTCAGCAAGTTAATTAAGTCTTCTTAATTTCTCACTGTTGATAACTATCGCTTAAATAAATTTTCAAAACTTTTCCATAAAATCAATTTAAAGACGTCATTATATGTGTTATTCATTTGGTACTTCACCTCGTAAGAAAAGCAATCCTTTACCAAGTAATGTACAGAACAAAGAGTAATCAAACATTTATAAGGTAACTTTGCTGTCATCTCAGCACTAACTTACTGACAAAAAGTTTAAAACGCTTAACGAAGTTAACAAAAGCCCCCCCTAATAAAAGTTTTTTCTATGATTATCACGACATTTCATGACACCTTTCGATAGTTTATGACCGAAAAAAAATAGTAAATTATCGAATCTGGTACATCATTACAAGTTCATAATTAGATACTTAAACCGCCATCAAGCTCTACAGTACGCCCCGTGAAAAAATCATTTTCAAAAATAAACTTAGCTGCGTGTGCTACTTCATCTGCCTCACCTAAACGAGCAACCGGAGCCATTTTTTTCAGGCGATCTCGCATTTCAGGCTTCATCGAATCAGTCATCGCAGTACTAATAACCCCTGGTGCAATACTGGCAACACGGATATTATGCCTAGCCAGTTCTCTTGCCCAAGTTACTGACATCGCCACAACCCCTGCTTTAGAAGCTGCATAATTGGTTTGCCCCATGTTTCCTGCTCGAGCAATGGAAGACATATTAATAATAACGCCCTCACTGCCGACTTCTATCATTTGTACAGCTGCTTCACGGCCACATAAAAATACCCCCGTTAAATTCACATCAATCACAGATTGAAATTGTGATAACGACATTTTTTTATTAACCACACCGTCTTTGGTTTTTAATAACATACCATCACGTAATATACCGGCATTGTTTATCAAACCATTAATGCTACCAAAGTCTTGCGTAATTTTTTTGAAGGTTGATTCAACTTCACTTTCATTGGTTACATCTGTTACATAAAACTCGGCTTTAACACCTTCTGTTTTTATTAAACTGACACTTTCTTTTAAAGCTTCTTCATTAACATCAATCAGGGCGATATTTGCGCCACTTTTTGCAAAATTTAAGGCCATGATGAATCCTAGGCCTTGTCCGCCACCGGTAATAACAATATTTTTGTTTTTAATGTCCATTTTGTTCTCTTTTTGAAAGGCTGTTTGATTGATATTTTTTAATTTTTAATTACTGATCATGAAAAATTACTGTTCTTTAGAAAATAAGTAAAAAATGCTCGAAAAATCTTTTTTCTTGTTTCCCGCATTAGCATGCATTGTATATAAATTTCGCGCCATTGACCCTAACGGTGTTGAAGATTGACTAGATGAGGCCGTTTCCATCGCAAGCCCCAAATCTTTCAGCATCAATTCAACCATAAAGCCACCTTCATAGTTATTTGAAGATGGCACATTCTCTAAAACATTTGGACAAGGGTTATACTTCTCTAGTGCCCAATTACTGCCCGAGCTCTTTGCCATAATATTTGAAAGAACCTCAGGATTTAAACCATTCGCTATTCCCAATTGCAACGCTTCACTGGTACCAGCCATAAGAACAGACAACAGCATATTATTACATACTTTTGCTATTTGACCACTGCCATGTTCACCCGCATGGAAAATGTTTTCTCCCATATCCGTTAATATTGTTCGTGCTTTATCAAACTCTTTTTCACTTGCACCAACCATAAAACTTAAAGTGCCCGCCTTTGCACCGCCCACACCTCCAGACACAGGCGCATCGACAAAGCCAATACCTTGGCTTGATAAAGTGCTTGCAACTTTTACAGCTGT
>CAWVWK010000102.1:0-9378 GCA_963933725.1 uncultured Colwellia sp. | reverse complement strand
TCTTCGCCATATTCTGCAACAGCTTCTGCTTCAGTTAGACCAATCGTACCAATAACAGGGTGACTAAATACCACTGTTGCAATACCTGAATAATCTAAATGTTCGTTGGGCTTATTGTTAAATAAACGCTCACATAGTCTGCGACCTGCAGCGACTGCAACAGGGGTCAATTGTGCTCTTCCTGTGTTGTCACCTACCGCATAAATACCATCAACATTAGTATTTTGAAATTTATCGGTTGGTATAAAACCATGCTCATCTACTTCTACACCAGCAGCTTCTAAATTGATGTTATCGGTAGCTGGCTCTCGACCTATCGCCCACACTAAACATGACACAGGTGCTAATTTTTGCCCGTTAGTTAAATGAACGACTAACCGTCCATCACTAAGCTTTTCAATACGCTCTGGTGTACTGTGATTATGTAATGTAGGACCATGCTTAGCCATTTGCTCAACCAAAGTGGTACTGATCATGTCATCAAAAGTTCGTAGTGGTTTTTCATTACGCACTAATAAATGTGTTTTAGTACCTAATGCATGAAATACACCGGCAAGCTCTACTGCAATATAACCTGCACCGATGACAGCAACACTTGTCGGTTGTTCTGTTAACGCAAAGAAGCCATCAGAGTCAATACCGTATTCTGCACCTTCAATATCAGGGTTTTTAGGGCGACCACCCGTGGCGATAGTAATGTGATCAGCCGTAATAAGCTCACCATTTACTTCCACTGTATTTTTATCAATAAACTTAGCAAAACCATTTATCATGGTCACATCATTTGCATCAAACCCTCTTTGATAAGCGGCATGAATGCGTTTAATGTAGGCTTCACGATTTTCAACTAACTTCGCCCAATCAAACTTTGGCTTGTGTGAATTTTCATGAGAATTTAAATAATCTTTAAAACCGTAATCGACTGCATAATTCATTGCATCAGCAATTTGCCCTGCATACCACATCGCTTTTTTAGGAACACAGCCAACATTAACGCACGTACCGCCAACAACTTTCGCTTCTATTACTGCTGACTTTTTGCCAAGCTTTGCGGCTCGATTTGCTGAAGCAATACCGCCACTACCCGCACCAATTGCTAAATAATCAAAATGCTGTGTCATAAAAACTCTCACGTTTAAAGTAAATAAATAATATCTACATCTTATATATGTGCTAATTGATGATTTTTCAACTTTATGCTTGAATTTAAAGCCTATTGACACTACATCTAATAACTCACTCATCAAAAAAAACATGGCCATTATGACTAATCCTTTACTATTGAATAACGACTTACCTGCTTTTTCTCAAATTAAGCCCGAGCATATAAAACCTGCTGTCGAGCAGTTAATAGAGCAATGTAAAGCGGTTATTAGCGACGTTTTAGACAAAAACGATCACTACACTTGGGAAAATTTAGTCATGCCTATTGATGATATAGACGATAAACTTTCTAAGTTATGGTCTCCAGTATCACATATGAATTCTGTGGTAAGTAGCGAAGAACATCGCAAAGCTTATGAGTCATGTCTACCTTTGTTATCTGAATACGGCACCTTTGTTGGTCAACACCAAGGTTTATTCGACGCTTATTCAAGTCTTAAAAATAGTGAGCAATTTGAGCACTTAAATACCGCGCAACAAAAAGTCATTACCAATGCATTACGTGACTTTACCTTATCTGGTATTGCCTTAAACGATGAAGATAAACAGCGTTATGGTGAAATCGTTACCAAACTTTCTGAATTAAGCTCAACTTTTAGTAATAACGTACTAGATGCAACTCAAGCGTTTAGCGTTAACATTAAATCTGCTGATGAATTATCTGGTTTACCTGATAGCGTACTAGCAGCTGCTGAAGCTGTCGCGTTAAGTAAAGAGCAAACGGGGTATACTTTCACCTTAGATATTCCAAGTTATTTACCCATTATGATGTATTGTGACAACCGTGATTTACGGGAAAAAATGTATCACGCTTTTGTTACCCGCGCTTCAGATCAAGGCCCTAATGCTAGCGAATTTGACAACTCACCAGTAATGGATGAGTTACTTTCATTAAAACATGAGCTATCAAATTTATTAGGCTTTAATAATTATGCTGAGCACTCTTTAGCGACTAAAATGGCAAACACAACTTCTGAAGTCATGGGCTTTTTAAATGATTTAGCTAACAAGTCAAAGCGTCAAGGCGAGAAAGACGTCCAAGAATTAAAAGACTTTATAAAAAGTGAGTACCCACATACATCTGAAGCAACTTCTTTAGAGGCATGGGATCTTGCCTATTACAGTGAAAAACTCAAACAAAGCCGTTACGCTATTTCAGATGAGCAACTTCGCCCATACTTCCCTAAAGACAAAGTGGTTAGTGGTTTATTTGAAGTGGTTAATAGACTCTTTGGACTAAACATAAAAGTAAGAGGTGGTGTTGATGTTTGGCATACTGACGTAAAGTTTTATGATGTGTTTGATAACAGTAATCAGCTTCGTGGCAGCTTTTATTTAGACTTATACGCACGTGATCAAAAACGTGGCGGTGCTTGGATGGATGATTGTGTTGGTCGTCGTAAATTAGCCGACAACAGCATTCAATATCCTGTTGCATACCTTACATGTAACTTTAATGGCCCTGTAGGGGACACACCAGCACTTTTCACACATGATGAAGTCGTTACTTTATTCCACGAGTTTGGGCATGGTATTCATCATATGTTAACTCAAATTGATGCCAGTGCTGTTTCTGGTATTAATGGCGTACCTTGGGATGCAGTTGAATTACCAAGTCAGTTTTTAGAGAACTGGTGTTGGCAAGGTGAAGCGCTTGCTTTTATTTCTGGTCACTATGAAACCGGTGAACCATTACCACAAGCACTATTAGAGAAAATGCTAGCGGCTAAAAATTTCCAATCAGCCATGCAAATGTTACGTCAATTAGAATTTAGTATTTTCGATTTTACTGTTCATGAAAGCTATCAACCGAACGGCGATGCTGAGCATATTCAAAAAGTGCTGAATGAGGTTCGTGAACAATATGCCGTTGTAAAAGCTTCTGATTTTAATCGTTTTCAGCATGGTTTCAGCCACATTTTTGGTGGTGGGTACGCTGCAGGTTACTACAGCTACAAGTGGGCAGAAGTATTATCTGCTGATGCCTTTAGCTTATTTGAAGAGCAAGGTATTTTTAATGAAGAAGTGGGTAATGCGTTTTTACATAACATTCTTGAAATGGGTGGTAGTAAAGAACCAAGTGAGCTTTTTCAAGCCTTTAGAGGAAGAGCGCCAGCAATTGATGCATTACTTCGCCACAGTGGGATAGAGGGCTAGGGATAAGGGACAGAGCAGTTATAAGTTTAGAGCTGTTAGCTATAAGTTTAAAGATAGCTGTGAGAATCGAGAGTCTAGTTTAAAACAAAACAGGAAAGCATAAACCTTGAAAGTGAGGTTTTGTTAATTAGGTTTGGCAAGAAACAAAAATAAAGCACTAAGAGCTTCTCGAATAAATTCAGTCCCACAAAATGAAATCGAGTTTCGAATTACAAATTACAATTTACAAGTTAAAGAATAAGATCGTGAGTTAGAGGTTAATCACAATGGTTGAAAAGTTTAATGATTTATACGCACGCGCCATAGAAAGAAAAGGCGGTGAAGAGGCTCTTTCTGAGTTACTTGGTCAGCGAATACTTGGTAAGAAGCTCGTTAACGATTCCGCCGCACAGAAAAACATAGCGCAATTAGGAGATGACAGAGTACTGGCAACATTTACCAAGCAAGTATTTAAATCAGGCTTTGTATGGCGAGTTGTTGAAAACAAATGGCCAAATTTTGAAGAAGCATTTTTCAATTTTGATATTGAAAAGGTGCTGATGATGCCAGAGGAAATGTTGGAACGAAAAGCAGCAAGCCCTCTCATTATTCGCAATTACAATAAAGTTAAAACCATTAAAGCCAATGCCCAAATGATTTTTGATCATCAAACCGATACCAATACAAGTTTCGCCGAGCTTATTGCCAACTGGTCCAGTGAAGATATTATTGGTTTATGGGCTTTTTTGAAAAAGCATGGTCAACGTCTAGGTGGTAATACAGGGCCTTACGCTTTACGCATACTTGGCAAGGATACCTTCATTTTAAGCTCAGACGTTGAAGCTTACCTAAGAGCTCAAAAAATTATTGATGGTGGCTTACAAAGTAAGAAAAGCCTAACAGCCATACAAAATTATTTTAATGATTTACAACAGGAATCACATTATACTCTGACCCAGTTAAGTCGATTAATAGCGCTGTCTAATGGCGACAATTATATTCAAATATCAGTATGATATACTCTATTTCTATGGTCGAATTAACAAAAATATACCTAAGCGACTGTCTAACTTAAATTTCATGTATGAAGGAGGTGTTTCTTGAGAATTATCACTTTACTAGTTAGCTTGTTTTTATTAAGCATGAATACCTCTATTGCCAGTAGCGATATCAATATAAGCGACATAAAAAACTTTAGAATTCATAGTGAAAAATTAGCCAGTGCCGGACTAACTGATAATAAACTTAATCTAGTCGCTGACAATAATTATTCTCATGTGATTAATTTAATACCTGGTGATTATTCAACAGAAAAACAGCAAGTCATCGCACTTGGTATGTCTTACCAGCAGATAGAAGTAGACTGGGAGAACCCAAAACTTTCCGACTTTCACCGTTTCGCCTATTATTTACATAACACCCCTAAAGATGAAAAAACCTTAGTACATTGTCAACTTAACTATCGCGCTTCTACTTTTGCTTATCTTTATCAAGTTATTGTTGAAAACGAAGATCAAAATGAAGCAAAAGAGAAATTACTCTCAGTTTGGCAGCCTAATGAAACTTGGCTAAACTTTATGAATACCGTGCTTGAGTACTATCAGGAATTACCTGTGAAGTAGCAATTAGACATGGTTTTTAATAATCCATGTAAATGTGCTTTGCTAATGAACCATACCAATGAAAAATAAAAACTTAGACCATATTGCTGTTGCTTATAGTGACAATATTGATAAAGAACGTGCTACTAAAATAGCTAAAAAATGGCACTTGAATTATATAGGCGATATAGCGTCGGCAAGTAAGCATGCCAAACTACAATTTTTATTAGTATTAAACCAACAAATCCTTGAGCTACGTAAGCTTGATGAACCTAAGCTTGGGGGTATTTGCGTTGACTTAGTTGACGGAGCATCTGCCCATCGTCGTAAATTTGGTGGTGGTCGAGGTCAAGATATTGCTAAGGCGGTTGGTTTAAAACACGGGTTTACTCCTCACGTACTCGACGCTACAGCTGGTTTAGGCCGCGATGCTTTTGTATTAGCCAGTTTAGGGTGTCGTGTTAGTTTGATGGAGCGCATGCCTATTGTTGCGGCTTTACTTGAAGACGGCTTGATGCGAGCCCAGCTCAACAATGGTATTCACGAGATTGCACAAAATATGAAACTAATGCATGGCTCTTCTATTGATGACATGCAACGTGCTAGCTCTGTCGATGTAGTTTACCTTGACCCTATGTATCCGCACAGGGAAAAGTCGGCAGCTGTAAAAAAAGAAATGAGAATATTTCAATCACTCGTTGGTGAAGATCTTGATGCAGATGATTTATTAACGCCAGCATTGGCACTTGCAAAATATAGAGTTGTCGTAAAAAGGCCAAGCTATGCTGAGCCATTAAACAATGTAAAGCCTACTACCAGCATTAAGATGAAAAAGAACCGTTTCGATGTTTATGTAAACCTGGCTATCCCTAAACAATAACGCTAACGACTCGTCATATTTATACCCATTGTCGCTTAGCCTTATCATAAAATAATGCTACCAAGGTAGCATCTTCTCTAAATCAACAACGTCAACACAGCAAACGGAGTTTTACCCAGCGAGTTCTAGTACAACTTGATGGAGTTTTTTACTTTTAATTCCTAATGTAAAATGCTGTAAGATTATGTTTTTTTTTATAGGTTTAGAAAAGAGTTTTTCAAGTTTATATCATACTCTCAAATGGAAAGTTTTGGCGGGGATCATTATTGGGCAAGGTTAGCTCTGCCTTTAGCCCATAAAGTCATCGTTATACCTCCTAAGCAAGTAAAGCCATTCAAAATAGGTCACAAACAGAGGCGAATGATGCCGTAGCGATTGCCGTTGCAAGTCGAGCAGCTAATATAGAACCAGTTAGAATATTATCAGTAGAACAACAAGACCTTCAATCCATTGAAAACACCAAGGATTATAATCCACTACGAATTAAAGCTAGACGCACAAGAAAGCACGTCTTAATCTTCTTAGGATAAATGTTTAACCTGTGTTGTTAATTAGCTGATTTTCTGGCCATACGTTGTTCAAAAGCATCTGCAAAACGCTGTGGTGATTCACTATCCATATTAAAGTATAGCGATGGCTCTATAAGCTCTGCTTCCATGATAGCAAACACCTGCCCTTTATTATTTGCAGGTACTCGAACAAAATCTAAACGTGCATACAAAGGCATTTCACCAATCACTTCTGTGATCGTTGCTAAGGTTTCTTCTGACTGATTTACTAAACCCGTTTCAGGTGTAATAAGTTTTAAGCGTCCACCGTGCTCTTCTTGTACTCTAAAATCATCCTCTTTTGGGGTTTTTAAAATGGCGTGACTATATTGCCCGTCAAAATAAAACATCGAAAATTCCCCTTCACTTAATACCGTTTCGATGAAAGGTTGCACCATAAAATTACGGTGTTCAAAGGCTTGTTCAAGGTTCTTCTTCTCTAGCATTGCCGAGTCTTTTTTAAGCCAAAAAGTATTATCCGCATTGGCGCTAATACGTGGCTTAATGATAATTTGATCGGTGTTAAAATGTTCAAAGTAACCGTCAAGGTTGTCTGAAGAAAAAGTGTCTTGCCATAAAGTCGGTACAATATTTACTTCTTTTTTTGACAGGTCGGCTAAATAAATTTTATCAATATTCCACTTTACTGTTTCTATCGAATTATCAAGTGGCACACCTACAGCTTTTATTTCGTGTAAAACCGCTAGAAACGCATCAGCATCATCTTGGTAATCCCAAGGGCTACGAATAATAACAACATCAAATTTAGCCCAATTAACATTGGGCGTTCGCCAAGAAACAAGCTCAGTTTTCCAGCCTTTTCCTGCTAAAGGTTCATCAAGTAATTCATCATAACACTCATAGTTTTCGAGGTTATCCATGGTTAATATTGCACAGTTTTTCATATAGGAACTTTTTGTTTAATCATTTTGTGTTTAGGTATTTGAATTATCATAGCAGTTTTCATCTTTTATACTCAACGTATAAAGCACCACTTGTATCGTTTTGCGTTAAAGCAATATACCAATCACATTTACTAAAATTGATACAACGTATCAAAAACCGCCATTCGTCTGGTGAACTAACTTACCAAGCTATGCAGAATGTTTACACTTTAGGTGGTGCAAAAGTTCGTGATTGATTAAAATGGTCTAAAAAAATTAATGCAATACTCGTTACCTGGGGAAGTGAAACTGACGCTTTAATTCTGTTCGCATTCTGTGCCTTTATGGGGTACTCAAGAAATTCACGACTTTCTATGTATGCTCCGAGATGCATACGGTTTTAAACATAATCAAATATTACGACTAGCTAACAACGGTTATGTAATGCAAGACATTGGTGATAATATTTATGAAGTACTACCACAAAGCATTCAACAAATCCGGTATACCAATGGTTACCATGGTACTTATTCACGTAATGCTCGAGCCGTATATATGTACTTAGGCTATTTTGATATAAACCCTTCAAATTTAAACCCACTCTTTATTAAAGAACGCACTGGATTTTTTACGACTAGGCAATATTAAGAGGCTTTCTTGTATACATTCTGTAACAACAATTAAAAATTAATTACCAAATAGATTTGATAATCGTTCTCATTTAGATTACTATTTAGTTACTGTTTTACTATTCATTGAAGTTTGTATTATGTTTGTTTGTTTATGCCATGCTGTTACTGACACTGCTATTGAAAACGCTGTTGAAGAAGGCGCTATTACAATGCAACAGTTAAAAAAAGAATTAAACGTCGCAACCCAATGCGGACAGTGCTGTTCTTGTGCGAAAAAAATATTAACCAGTAAATTAATGCAAATTTCAGAAGCGAGCCCTGTTGCAGCTTAATTAATTTCAAACAAGTTTTCCTCCATTAACATCTTCACTTCAAACAACTTTCCTAATAAAATCTAAATATTCTCTTCTTAAGCAGGGTTAAGCTGCTTGTTAGCATGCGTTTTTCAAGCTATATTAAGTGCACCACACGATTTAGTAGCATAAGGAATAAGCATGAAAGGAAAAAGCCAAATAATTATTTGCTTGAATCAAGTATTGACCAGCGAACTCACCTCTATTAATCAATATTTTTTGCACGCCCGCATTTATAAAAATTGGGGCTTAGCTGCGCTAAATAAAAAAGATTACAAAAAGTCTATCAAAGATATGAAGCAAGCTGATGACTTGATTGAACGCATCTTATTCCTAGAGGGTTTACCCAACTTACAGCAATTAGGCCGACTGAAAATCGGTGAACATGCAGCTGAAATGCTGCAATGTAATTTAGACTTCCAAGAAGAACAAATTACTCAACTCAAAGAAGCTGTAGCCTTATGTGAACAAGAACAAGATTATGTCAGTCGAGATATTCTGACAGAAATTTTAGAATACGAAGAAGAACATGTTGACTGGATAGAAGCTCAACAATTTTTAATTGAGCAAACCAGTATCGAAAACTATCTACAATCTATGATGGAGGCTTAGTATTATGAAAAACAATCAATTAGTAATCGACAACCTTAATAAGCAATTGACGCTTGAACTGACCTCTATGGATCAATATTTAGCCCATTCAAAAATGTATGAAGACTGGGATATTAAAAAGCTAAGTGAAAAAATTGGCCACGAACATGAAGAAGAGTTAGATCATGCTAAAAAACTCTCTGAACGTATTCTCTTCTTAGGCGGCAAGCCTGACACTGTTTCAAGAGCAAAAGTAAACATTGGTAGTAACGTTAAAGAAATGCTTGAATTTGACCTTGCTGCAGAATATGAAGTAGCTGAAAGTCTGCGTAAAATTATCGCCATATGTGAAGCCGAAAAAGATTACGTTAGCCGAACTATTTTAGATGAATTGCTCGTAGATACCGAAATGGACCACATCTACTGGTTAACTCAGCATCTAGGGTTAATTGAAAAAATTGGTCTGCAAAACTATATTCAATCACAAATGTAATTGAATAAATTCTAATACTAGCTTTTAGCTTCATACTAAAGGCCGGTTTTGCACTGAGCTGATATTTTTTACAGGTCTGAAATATCAGGCCTTTTT
>CAWVWK010000101.1:0-9396 GCA_963933725.1 uncultured Colwellia sp. | reverse complement strand
GCTTATTTGAACGCTACCATAAGTAAAGTATAAGCGAATTCGTTTAGGATTGAGACAATATTTGTAATTAGTGCAATAAATTTGATATATCTTTACTTGGGTCTATTGCACTTGCATTTTAGTCTCTGCTATAGACTGAAAGGTCAACAGGCCTAATCATTAGTACTTAATTAATTGTGTAGATAAAGGAAAATAATGAATACAATTGAAGTTAAATCGAAAGAAGCCCCAAAAACTATTACGCCAACTAAAGTACTTTGTATTGGTCGCAATTATGTAGATCACATTACGGAACTAGGTAATGAAATACCAGATGAAATGGTCGTGTTTTTTAAGCCAAACTCAGCGATATCATCAAGCCTTACCGCATACCATTTAGACGAGCAACTTCATTATGAAGGAGAGATTTGTTTTGTTTATGAACAAGGAAAGTTTTCTGCAGTGGGATTAGGTCTAGACTTAACAAAAAGAGCACTCCAAAGTAAATTTAAAAAGAAAGGTTTACCTTGGGAAAGAGCAAAAGCATTTGATGGTGCTGCGGTACTAAGTGATTTTGTTCCCTTACCAAAAAACGAAGAAACCCTAAGATTAGCGCTCAAAATTAATGGAGAAGAAAAACAAGCAGGCGGTGTTAGCTTGATGATGTATAAACCTCAGGTGATTTTAAAAGAATTACAAAAATTCGTAACCCTAGAAGATGGTGATGTTGTAATGACTGGAACACCGAAAGGGGTTGGTGCTATTAATACTGGAGATAACTTTGAAGCAAAATTAATCGTAGATAAATCACTTACGGATATTGAAGCATCAGAAACTCTACTTAGCTGTGAGTGGGTTGCTAAATAGCCTCTTAAATAGAGTTTAGGTTGAGTATTTATACCAAGTAGATTAATAACTTGAACATTTTTAATGGCAAAATAGATAACTGCTGAGTTATTAAAGATAAAATAGAACAACTACTTAGTAAATTTAATGCCTTATTTATCCATTTTTCTCGTGTAAAACTAGCGTACTTATCAAGTTGAATTAGCATTACCTGTTTTCCCATATATTTCTTTGGTTAAATGCGCAAAACTATGGTAATTGATTAGCCTGATTAATTAAAAAAAATGAGCTTACCTCAAATAAAACCGATAAGTTTTGCTATACTTTAATTTTATTATTTGAGGCTGAATCCAATGGAGTATGAATTTATACATGACTCGATGACAGGTCAAGCAAGGGCCAAGTTTTCTCTAGAACATGAGATTTTAGGACCATGGTTAGAAATTGAGTTAGGTAGAAGCCGTGAAAAACTTAAACAGTTACTTACGGCAATTGATGATGTTGTACTGCAACCCAATAATGAAATTACCATTTCAGGTCATGAATATGGCATAACTTTTAGTCGTAATGACGTAGAAGTTTATGCAAATTCTGCAGCTGAAGATGAAGAGTTACCTGAGATGTTAACTACAGAACACATTCATCCAGATCAAAACGAAAGTACGTGTTGTGGAATCGAAGACTTTCGAACATTATTACTTTCTTGGGCAAGATTTACCAACAATATTTAAATCTGTTTCTAACATTAATCATTATAATAAAGGCAAAAAATAATTTACTTTTCAATAATGTTGAAGTCTAAACTTGCTAGGTATGAGTTAACCACATCATCATTACCAAAAATAATAAAATAAAGGCGTTAAAAGCAAAGATATACATAAAGCCCTTAAAACCATCTTTTAGACTGTAACCTTTACTATTTAAATACCACCACCAGATGGCACACATCGTTATAGGTAGTAAAAAAAATAATCTGATGAACATAATCTATTTGCCTTATTTATCTCGTTATAATAGTAATTTTATTCTGTTGCAGCTTATCTACACAAAGTGAAAATTAATATATTTGTTATTATTAAATTGTAAGCTGTAGTTGATAGAAAAAACAAGCCTTTATAAATTCTTTGTTTAAGTAGCTTGTTTTTCATTCCATGGCGCTATCTTAAATAACATGAGCATGCCAGGCACTGCTAAGGCCGTACATAAATAATAAAATTGAGTCCAGCCAATCTGTTCAACAATAAACCCTGTTGTGGCGTTTGCAAAAGTCCTTGGCAATACCGCAAGAGCGGTGAAAAGTGCTATTTGGGTTGCAGCAAATGCAGGATTAGTTGTTCTTGCTATAAAGGCGGTGAAGGCAGCGGTTCCTAGACCTACCCCTAAGTATTCAAACCCAATGGCAAAGGCTAACACTGTTTTGTTATTGCCAATTTCAGCTAATGCAGCAAAGCCAAGAATACTGATGATCTGTACAAAACCAAAAATCCATAAAGCCCGATTAATACTCAGTTTTACCATAACTAGCCCACCAAGTATAATGCCTATCGTCATTGCTACCATAGAAGCTGTTTTAGCGATAAGACCTATGTCTGTTTTGCTAAATCCCATATCAAGAAAAAACGGAGTTTGTAGCGCGGTTGCCATGTTATCTCCTAATTTATAAAGGACAAGAAAAGCTAGCGTATAACCTGCAGACTTAAGGCCGTTACTATTGATGAAATCTTTAAAGGGTAGTACAACGGCCTCTTTTAATGATTTTGGTGCATCATGCTCCGTTTCGATCTCCTTGATAAAAAGGGTCAAACAAATACCTACCAACATAAAAGTTGCGACAATCATAAACACAAGTTGCCAGCTTATATGGTCTGATAAGATAAAAGCTAATGAGCCAGGAACTAAACCTGAGAGTCGATAAGCTTGTACATGAATAGAATTACCTAATCCTAATTCATTGTCAGGTAAAAGCTCTCGTCTATATGCGTCAAGAACAATATCCTGGCTAGCGCTAAAAAATGCAACAGCAACGGCTAGATAGGCGACTGAAAAAATGTCAGCAACGGGGTTTGTAAAACCAAAAGCAGCTATAGATAACAATAAAAAAACTTGTGTCACTAGCATCCAACTGCGTCGTCTTCCTAATCCACCTAGGGAGTATCGGTCAAGTAAAGGTGACCAAATAAATTTCCAAACATAAGGAATACCTATTAAGGAAAATAGACCAATTTCAGCAAGGCTTACTCCTTGATCGCGAAGCCAGCCGGGAACTAATTGATATAAAACAAATAAAGGAAGACCAGAGCTAAAACCTGTGAAGATACAAATAAGCATACGCTTATTGAGAATAGCCTGCTTAAAGGAAGAAGATGGCATTAAAAATAACCTAAAGATGAATAAGTAAGATAGTAGAAACAGGTTAAGAATAAGATAAAAGCTATTAAAAGTAATCTTTTTATTAACATTCAATAAAAAGAAAGGGTTATACCTTAACGCCATTCATTAGAGTCATTAATAAAGAAGAGAACAGAAACTAAGCGAAATACTTCAGTAAATAAGGGTATGGAGGTGAAAGTAGATAGCTTTAAATGAAGCTAAACTAAAGGTCTATATCCAATACAATCTATCGGGTAACTCCCCGTTCCATTAATGAAATCTATGCAACTGGTCATCTCACTTGTAAAAAATAAATTATTTGAAAGTTGTTGCGCTCCATTCAAACTAATTTCATGAATTAAATGCCAAAAAACACGCTCTTGGGTACTGTGAGGCATTTCATCCGTTACAGAAAGTAAAGACCACTCTTCTAATGTGTCTATAATGAACTGATCTAATTCAGTATAGTGGAGAGTTTGACTAATAACGGCTTCGATGTAAGAAACCATTTGTTTAATTTTTTCATTGATAAACTGCTCTATTATCATGATATTCAACCAACTATTTAATACTCTGCTTAGTTTCTTTGAAAAGTAACACTAGCATATAATCATTCAAAATCCTACGCACTTCCATCTTTTAAGCTCTGTTTGTAAGTGATACTGAAAATAAACGAAGGTGAGTTGTATTTTTTTGTTAGATGATAGTGACAAAATTGTATCTTCACAAAACAGGGTGTAGAATATAAATGATAATAATTCTCACTTACGTCGCTTGGTGGGATATTACTGCTGCTCCCATTAAAACTACTTTATTTGTTAAATCTTTTCAAAGGTAAAATATGACGTTACTTGAACTGCCTAAGAGTAAGACTTTTAAAGTATCCTCACTACCAAGTAACAAAGCTATTAGCGAACAGCTAATAGCGCAAGGTTTTACACTGCAATAAAATATCTTTAGTGCATAAAGCGCCCTTTAATGGCCCTTTGCATTTCGTTTACACAACACAAAAATTAGCTTACAACGTTCTATTGCGAAACAAATTTTTGCTTGTAAGCTTTAATTTTTTATTTTCATGATATCTAAACTTCTAATGAATAATTTTAAACATTTTGCCTTAATTGGTTTTGCAAACTCCGGTAAAAGTACGTTTTTTAATTTAATATTAAATCATGATAAAGCGGGTAAAAAAAAGCCTAAAAAACAGATTAAAGTTTACTAAGTAACTATTCTAACTAACTCTTTTATAACGCAGGTCTCATCTTTTTAGTTTTAAAAATGAGCAGTTAATATGTTGTTTTGTTACAGAGAAAACCCAGTGTTTAAAATTGTAGGGTGGTTTACAAAACTTTTTGAGATTGAATTAAGCGACAATGTTCAAAAAGGTATTTAAAAGGCTCATCCGTGATCACAATGCTCCGTTCCTTGTAGCATAAAAATGCACTAAGTCCATTTTCGAAATGCCCTGATATAGCATTACTTAATTGATAAACTGTGTAGGTAATGTTTTTATTAATTCTAAAATTATCTTTTATGATAAAGTCTCGGTTTGTCCACCATATTATTTCTAACTTCTCTTCTTGCAGGTACTCAGAAAGCTTTTCATAAATCGTTTCGCCTTTTCTAAAAGCTCTTGACTTTTTTGTACCCACCCAGCTTTTGGGGTAGGGTCTAACAACAAGAGATCGCGCTTTTAAAAGTTCTTCAATATCGCCTTTGGGATCTGGTAAGTAAATAATGTTATTGATTATTTCAACACCATCTCTTTTCCCCGAACCATAAATTTTTTCATAGAATTTAGACAAGCCTTCCGCTGCAGAGTTACCACGGGACGACTTTTTGTTAGAGGGAGTCCTTTCAATATCTTTAGATGAATGAGAATCATGATTTTTATGTTCTGAATGCTCAGTGTCATTATCGCGACTTCCATCTAAAGTAAGTAAAATTTGCTGATTGAAAAAAAAGGCTACACTTAGAAGCAAAACGATAAGAACAATAATACTGCTTTTAAATGGTAGTTTCATGACAGGCGCTGTAATCGATAAAAAGGACTACCATTAAACATAGACAAGGTATCAATATTTATCAAAACAACGCTTTGATTTAGAATTACATTGTGAATAAAATTTATTGTACTAATGTGATAAAAGTATATAAATTCTATTTTATTTATAAGGTGATGGCTCTTCAGCAGAAGGTCTTGTTTTAAACCTTCTGTGCAACCACATATATTGCTCAGGTTTTTTTAATATAGCCTTTTCAAGTTCCTGATTGACTCTAATCACATCCGCCTCATCATTATCTGTTGGGAAGTTTTCAAATGCTGGTGTTATTTCAATAGTATAACCGCTATTATCATCATTACGTGTTGGTATAGCCATCATTGTTTTTACGTTGGGCTGTCTTGCAAAAATAAGTGTTCCTGTAGTACTAGCAGTATCTTTTACATCAAAAAAAGGTACAAAGAGACTCTTTTTTCTGCCGTAATCTTGGTCAGGTAGATAAACACATGTATCGCCTTCTTTTAGTGCTTGTATAAGGCCTTTTACGTCTTTCTTTCCAAGCATGGCTTTATTGGATTGTACTCGACCTCTATATTGGAAAAACTCCATTAAAGGATTGTTGTGTGGACGATAAAACACCACCAGAGGATTGCTATAACCTATACCTCTAAGGTTAACCTCTATTGTTAAGTTGTGCATCGCTAAAAGTAAAACCCCATTGCCTTCTTTCTTAGCATTTTCGATGTGCTCGATTCCTTTGATTTTTACTTTACGCTTTACTCGCCAATTTGGCCACCACCAGCCCATCCCTGTTTCAAGTAGAGCTACACCGGTATTTTCAAAGTTTTTAACTAACATCTTATGTCTTTCTTTTTCACTCATTTTAGGAAAACATAACTTTAGATTAGTATTGGCAACATGTTTTCTTTTTTTGCCTATTTTCATAAGCAAACGGCCAATGAGGTGACCTAACATAAGCTGCAGTTTGTAGGGTAACCAAGTAATGGTATATAGAATAAAAACGCCAAGCCATGTCGGCCAAAACTTAGGGGATAAGAAACTTAACTTGAAATTTGGTTGGGGTATTTTATTGCTACTCAAGGTATTTATTCCACTGGGTATTAAATATGTTGTTGATTATACCTAATACCGGGTTGGGATAAAAGTAAAGGTAATCAACAAAAAAGGATAAAAATACTTAGAATTAATTGTTTACAAGATTTAAGTGGAAAAACTTTAAAGGCACGAGTATATTTCTAGTTGATAGGAAGCTGAAGGTTGACGTTTTTTCTTCAAAAGCATATGTAAATAAAAATTTAATAAAATTAGCATTGCAGGGTATTTACAAAATTAACATGAAAAGAGTATGAAAATGACAGAACAAGATAATCATAAAAAAAGAATGGAAAATGTAAAAAGTAAAGTTGACGAAAAAATTGAAAATGCCCAAGAAGAAAGAGGCATTATTATTGTTATCACAGGAAATGGTAAAGGCAAGTCTACTTCTGGGTTTGGAACCGTTGCACGCGCGGTTGGACATGGAATGAAAGCGAACGTTGTTCAGTTTATTAAAGGAACCTGGGAGTGTGGAGAACGCAATTTATTAGAAAAATCTGGTGTTGAATTCCATGTGATGGGGACAGGGTTTACTTGGGAAACACAGAATAAGGAAACAGATAAGCAAGCAGCTCAAACGGCTTGGCAGCAAACGAAAAAATGGTTATCAGATGAAACAATAGACTTGGTACTTTTAGATGAAATAACTTATATGGTGGCATATAAATACCTTGATTTAGAAGATGTGCTTGAAGCATTATCAAACAGACCAGTAAACCAACATGTTGTTATCACTGGTAGAGGTTGTCATCGCTCTTTGATTGATATCGCTGACACCGTGAGCGAGGTGCAATCGGTAAAACATGCATTTAATGACGGCATTAAAGCGCAAAAAGGAATAGATTGGTAAAATAGACAATTTTTTGATGATTAGGGTCTTGAACTTTCATTTTAGCCTCTGCTACAGGCTAGTTTTTAATAGCAATAGAGTTATAAACTGAAAGTTCCACTGACCCTAGGCACTAATATTATCGAGCGTTTCACACTTGAGTTAATCATCAATAACTACAATGGTTCTTTTAATGAGTGAATGCCAAGTTTCTCATCGCTTAAATTTCCACTTTTTAGTTTTATTTTAAAAGGGGTGTTTCGAAGTGAGTAAGGGCGATAGTCTGGTACGCACTTGAACCTTTCGACAACAGTGTGATGTAAAATAGCTGGTTCAGCAGAGGGAGTATCTTGTATATTGACACGCATTAATCGTGGAGAGAGTGTCATTGCATGCGTGTTTGTTCTGTGTTGTTGATGTAACTTACCATTACATAATGGGTTTATACTTAAATCATCTAAACAGATAGCATCAATCGAACCAGGAAATTTTAGTTGCTCATAATCTATATCTTTGGGGGCTAAAACAGTTAGATCTTCATTGATTTGCTCAATCATGTATTGCAAACAAATATCTGATAGCCCGTCATACCAATAACTGCCTCCTATATCGGAATGAACACCTGCAAACCAAATCTCTGAAACTCTATCATCTTTATTGAAAAGTGTAGGCTGAAAAACAATACGCTTTTCATCTAAAGCAAGAAGATGAACAGCTTTTTCAATGTGTTCACCTAAGGTACCATTTTCAAATACTATGCCACTTGAGGGGTAACTTTGAGGGTTTAAATCGAGTGACCCCTTTGTGGCCGCAACAGTATCAAAGACGCCGATAAATTTGACGGGGTGGGGCAGCTGGGCGGCAAACATGCGAGCAATGGCTGCGCCACGACTAAAACCGAAAATATATATTTCAGCACCGATGTTAAAGTAATTTTCTAAATCAGATGTTGCTTCATTGATAATATCGTCGATATCACCATAGCTTGGCGCGAACAAGGTGTTCAATTGTCTTTGAAACCAATTTCCACGAGTACCTACACCAGAGTAATAAAAACTACGTTGGCTGTTAACTTGGAAGGTATCGTGGTGCTCAGGGGTAATTTTTCCGCCAAACATAAGGTGTAACTTTAAAATATTAGTTACACTAGAATCTATAAAGAAGTCGTCCCAGTCTTCAGCGGAATTACATGTTCCATCAAAGCAGAAAATTAATTTATTCATGAGGTTAAATCCTTTTATTCAATCTATATGGTTGTATGAGATTAAGTGAAGATAACATTTTTTGCGAAAAGCTCACAGTTTTCTGTCTTAGTAAAAAAATAGTTTAGCTACTAGCCACACTAAATGTAGGCTGTTAGAATTAGGCTATTAATTTATCGACTAACTGAAGAAGTATTTAAGATGGGAAGAGCATACCAAAACCGCAAGTTGTCAATGGCTAAAACTGCTGGCGCTAAAACAAAAGTATATTCAAAATACGGAAAAGCAATTTACGTTTGTGCTAAGAATAGTGGCGTAGATCCCGATGGTAATCTTTCACTTCGTAGCTTAATTGATAAAGCCAAGAAAGATCAGGTTCCTACGCACGTTATTGAAAATGCGATTAAAAAAGCTTCAGGTTCAGGTGGTGAAGATTTTGTAGAAGCGCGTTATGAAGGCTTTGGCCCAGGCAATTGTATGGTTATTATCGATTGTTTAACAGATAACGGCAACCGGACCATTAAAGACGTTCGTCAATGTTTTACTAAAACACACTCTAAAATTGGATCGTCTGGTACGGTATCGCATATGTTCGATCACCAAGCAATTTTTGCATTTAAAGGTGAAGACGATGAGGCTGTATTAGAAAACCTAATGATGGCTGATATAGATGTTTCTGATGTTGAACTTGAAGATGGTATTATCACAGTATATGCACCGCACACTGAGTTTTTCAAAATTAAAACAGAATTTGCTAACTCAATGCCTGAATTTGAACTTGAAGTAGAAGAAATTACTTGGGTTCCACAAACTTATATTGATATTGAAGGCGAAGAAGATTTAGCTAACTTTGAAAAATTTATTGCCATGCTTGATGACTGTGATGATGTACAAAATGTTTATCATAATGCTGAAGTAAAAGGTTAAGTTTCGAAAAACGAGTTGTAAGTTTTTCGCTTCTCGTTGCTTGTTTTCTGAAACCTCTTTGCATTGTGGTTATAAGCCTGAAGGCTCACCTACAACAATGTGTCCAACTCTGCTTGATGTTTTA
>CAWVWK010000100.1:0-9517 GCA_963933725.1 uncultured Colwellia sp. | reverse complement strand
TCAGTATAAGGGCTCTAGTTTTTGAGATAATTATATTTACTTGATGCCCTGGCAAACACATTCTAATTTTTATTGCACTACACTGCACTACACTACACTGCGCTTTAGGACTCATGAGTGAGTCGTATTTTTAAGTCTACTTAATGGTAAGCATCGTTATGGCACTATAAATTGTTAAAGCGGATCATTTGATATCTATCGCAAGGTAGCATCTTAGCCCTGCTTAAGTATATAATGAGCTATCTTATCCGTTTAATTTTCGTCAATTCGAGTATTCTATGTTTGAAAATCTTTCTGAACGCTTAACCAAAAGCCTTAAAAATATTAGTGGCAGAGGCCGTTTAACATCAGACAATATTAAAGATACGCTTCGTGAAGTGCGTATGGCGCTTTTAGAAGCTGATGTTGCATTACCTGTTATTAGAGATTTTGTTGCGAAAGTAAAAGAGCAAGCCATAGGAACGGATGTTTCTAAAAGCCTTACACCCGGTCAAATTTTTGTCAAAATTGTACAAAAAGAACTCGAATCGGCCATGGGTGAAATTAATGAAGGGCTTGATTTAAAAGCAGCGCCACCAGCAATTGTCTTAATGGCAGGTTTACAAGGTGCGGGTAAAACAACTTCTGTAGCCAAATTAGCAAAATTTTTAACAGAGCGAGAAAAGAAAAAAGTCCTTGTTGTCAGTGGCGATGTCTATCGACCAGCAGCAATAAAACAGCTGGAAACGCTTGCTGATGAAGTGGGTGTTTCTTTCTTCCCAAGCGATATTAGCCAAAAACCTGTAGATATTGCTAATGCGGCAATTGACCATGCGAAAAAGCACTTTTTTGATGTGGTGATTGTCGATACAGCAGGTCGATTACATGTTGATGAAAGCATGATGGGTGAGTTAATAGAGCTTCATGCAGCAATTAACCCAATTGAGACACTTTTCACTGTTGATGCAATGACAGGTCAAGATGCGGCTAACACGGCAAAAGCCTTCAATGATGCTTTACCATTAACCGGTATTATTTTAACAAAAACCGACGGTGATGCACGAGGCGGTGCTGCGTTATCAATAAGATATATTACTGGTAAGCCTATTAAGTTTATGGGTGTCGGTGAGAAAATCGAAGCATTAGAACCGTTCCATCCAGATAGAATTGCCTCTCGTATTTTAGGTATGGGTGATGTTTTATCACTTATTGAAGAAGTAGAGCAGAAGGTTGATAAAGCCAAAGCTGAAAAACTTGCTAAGAAAGTAAAAAGTGGTAAAGGGTTTAGTTTAGAGGACTTCAGAGATCAACTTGTGCAAATGAAAAGCATGGGGGGCATGATGGGAATGATGGATAAATTACCTGGTATGGGAAATATGTCTGCTCAGATGCAAGGTCAAATGGATGAGAAACTAACGGTGCGTATGGAAGCTATCATTAACTCAATGACACCAGGTGAACGTGAACGTCCAGATATTATTAAAGGCTCTAGAAAACGTCGTATTGCAGCAGGTTCAGGTACGCAAATACAAGATGTAAATAAGTTATTGAAACAGTTTACACAGATGCAAAAAATGATGAAAAAAATGTCAGGTAAAGGCGGCATGAAAAAAATGATGCGTAGCATGCAAGGTATGATGCCACCAGGTGGTGGAATGGGCGGCATGGGCGGTGGCATGTTTGGTCGTTAACCTTAATTACTCCATTACTGTAATGAATAAAAAACGCTTGTTAGATTAACTAACAAGCGTTTTTTATTCGCTTCTCGGCTCCGGAAGTTCGCAACTTAAAGCCCTAACACTTTTTTACCTTGCTTAAATGTAATATCTACAGGAATTTTCGCTGCTTCTAAACGATCTAAGTCGGCTTTAAGCGTTGAACTGATAAGGCCACTTTCTAATACTAGTTTATCAACTCCAGCGTAATCACCATTGCCCTGCAGAGTTAGAATAAGCTCTGAAAGACTATCAATTGCTTTACTCATTTTTTCAAAATTTATGCTGTATAAGCCTTGTTCATTGCGCTCGAATGCACCTTGTTCTTGAAAGTAGTTAAAACGAACCATATTGGCTTTACCATGTGCAGAGCTTGCCCCAAAACGAACGGAGCGGAAGATGCCGGTCATAAATGTTACATAGTAATCTTCGATTTTACCTTCTGTAATAACTCCTTTATCAAGAAGCTGTCGAATCATATAAAGGCCAAGGATATCCGCTTTACCTTCTTCAAGTGCAGAAGCATGCTCTTGCAGTGCTTGTCGAACAGAGCCTTTACCGTTAACCGTATTTTTTATACCTAAACCATGAGCAACTTCATGGAACATGGTATTTGCAAAGAAGGCATTAAAGGTTACATTTTTACGTTGCTCTTCAACTATTAATGTTTGAGTAATCGGTAGCATGATAGAATCGAATTTAGCGCGCATCGCGTTTTTAAGTTGTAAACGACGGGTGCCTTTTTTGAGTTGAACTTCTTCATCATTAGGTAAGTTAATCGCAATGGTTTTACCTCCTGCATTAGAGTGACCAGCATAGTAGATAACGTCATAAGCATTGAGATCAGCATCAGAGCCCGGAACTTCAGCTTTATACTTTCTACTTACAGGTAAGTTTTTTTGTAGTTCAGGCAAAAACTGTGCGTATCTAGCAAGCTTCTCACTCCAAGCTAAATCTTTTACAAGTACATACGACTCGAAAGCTGCGCGATAGCCGTAAAGTTGATCTTCGTAGTTTTCAATAGGACCAATCACAACATCGATAGGATTACTTTTCATATCCATCCATGCAAAATCAGAAGGTTGGTAATTATCATCTCTCAATGCTTTAGCACGCAGTGTTAAGTAATTAGCAAACGCTTTATCATCAGCAAAAGTAGATGCTTGCTCTAATATTGCAGCAGCTCTATTTAGTTCATCGCTATATATTTCAGAGTAAGCAATAGAGATAAGTTTGCCTGTAGCATCGCGTCTAACAACAGAATACAAGCCCGTTTTATCGGATACCTGGGAAGCCTCTAACGCTTCTTTGGTGATGTCACTTGGATAAAATTGGGCGCCTAATGGTTTCTTTTTCGCCTGTGTTAAAAAAGGCTTATCAGCGTCTAATCTATCCCAAGGGCCATAATTTATCTCAGCAAAGCGACGTACTTTTGCATCTTGTATACTTGATAAAAAAGTTTGCTTATCACTTTCGAAGGCTTGCTTCCAAAATAGGTCATCCATAATTTTTGAAGCATCAATTAATAACGAAAGCATCTTTTTTTGATTAATGGAAAGGTGGCTTAGATCGGCCGACAAGGTAACTTCTTGATAAATGTCTAATCGATTAGAAAATTCAGGCTTAAGTTGAGGAGCATTTACTGTGCTTGTATTATCTTTTGTCTTTGAACTTATTCCATTACAAGCCCAAAGCGCACCAACACATGAGGCAAGCATAAGAGCTGAAACTATTTTTTTAGGTTTTAAGAGCATCATAATTATCTTTTAAGTATGTTTGAACTTTCAAGACTAAGAAATATTGGGCTTAAGTGCAATAGTTTGAGTAAATAAAGCTATGTGTTATTTCAACAATTAAGAGGGAACATTTAGTTAATAAACAATTGTCAGAATATCGGATGAGTTTACGAAAAAAGAGAAGGGAGGGAAGGGAGGTATAAAGCTTGAAAAAAGGTATAAAAAAACCGACAAAACGTCGGTTTTTTACATCATAAAATAAAATTAAAGAGCTTTAATAGCAGCGCTTAAACGGCTCTTACTACGAGCAGCTTTATTTTTATGAATAAGACCTTTAGTTGCGTAACGATCTAAAATTGGTGTTGCAGCAGCTAATTCTTTAGTTGCTGAATCTTTGTCACCCGCTTCAATAGCAGCGATAACTTTTTTAGTTAAAGTACGCATCATTGAACGACGACTTGCATTATGTTGACGGCGCTTTTCAGATTGTACTGCGCGCTTCTTAGCTTGCTTTGAGTTAGCCAAGGTGAACTCCTAAAATATGGTTAATAAGCTTAAATTTAAGGCGACGAAATATGCCTGTTTTTTTACTTATTGTCAAATGTTTTTAATTGCTAAATGTAATTTTAAGCAATTAAATGATAATTATATCCATTACTTCGATTTTTCAAAAAGAAGAAATAAATTAGCAAAGTGCTTTTTATATTATGCGCTTATTTAATTTAATTGGTATGATTGTTGTGAACAGCCGATAGTATACCTTGTTTGTGTTACCAAGTGAACTTTAAATAACGAGTTTAATTATAAGGTATAAACCGAAAGAAAGCAGACTAATAGGTAAAGATGTTTTGAGTAAAAAATTAATCAAATCTGGGCTCGTCGTTAGCGCGATGACACTGATTTCTCGTGTGTTAGGCCTAGTTAGAGATGTTGTCATCGCAAATGTGATGGGAGCTGGTATCATGGCGGATGTTTTCCTCTTTGCAAATAAAATCCCTAATTTCTTTCGCCGACTTTTTGCCGAAGGCGCGTTTGCACAAGCTTTTGTTCCAGTGCTAAGTGAATATCATACTAAAGATGAAGCTGCTCAAGATGGCAATATCGAGCATACTCGGCGATTAATCGCACAAGCATCAGGTACTTTAGGTGTGATTATTACCGGGGTAACACTTTTTGGGATGCTAGCCTCGCCTGTATTTGTGATGCTATTTGGCTTTGGCTGGTTTACAGAGTGGTATAATGCCAATGGCCTTGTTAGTGAGGGCTCGCAAAAGTTTGAGCTAGCTAGCGATCTTTTGAAAATCACTTTTCCTTATCTTTGGTTTATTAGTCTTACAGCACTTTCAGGGGCAGTATTAAATACCTTAGGTAAGTTTGCTGTCGCGGCTTTTACACCTGTTTTATTGAATGTCGCGATTATTTTAATGGCCATTTACGGCCTAGAATATACGCAAAGCCCAGCACATGCTCTAGCTTGGGGCGTTTTTTTAGGCGGTTTAATTCAATTTTTATTTCAATTACCTTATTTATATAAAGCAAATGCTTTAGTCAAACCCCGATGGGCATGGAAAAGTAAAGGCGTAACTAAAATAAGGAAGCTCATTATCCCTGCTTTATTTGGTGTTTCAGTTACTCAAATTAATTTATTACTGGACACCTTAATTGCTACCATGCTGATTACTGGTTCTATTAGTTGGCTGTATTATGCTGACAGGCTTTTAGAATTTCCGTTAGGTTTGTTTGGTATTGGTATTGCTACCGTCGTGTTACCGAGTTTATCTAAGTTACATAGTAAAAACAGCCCTCAAGCTTTCAGCGATACCATAGACTGGGGTTTAAAAGTTGTTAGTCTTTTTGGTTGGCCTGCTCTTGCTGGGTTAATGGTGTTAGCGCAACCAATTATCATGGTGCTCTTTATGCGCGGTGAATTTAGTGAAACAGATGTGGTTCAGGTTTCTATGGCATTGTTTGCATATCTTTCTGGTTTATTAAGCTTTATGTTTATCAAAATACTTGCTCCTGGCTATTATGCAAGGCAAGACACCAAAACACCGGTAAAAATTGGTATTAAGGCGATGGTAGCGAATATGATTTTTAACCTGATGCTTGCTCCATTTTTTGGTTATGTAGGGTTAGCGATGGCAACGACGATGTCAGCGACGTTAAATGCTTGGTTGTTATATCGTGGCTTAAAGCAGTCAGGGGTTTATCAGTTATCTAAAAGTACCGTTATATTTTTGTTTAAGTTAATCATTTCAGCAGGGATTATGGCTTTTGTTGTTAATTGGCTTTCTTATGATTTTTCAACCTGGGTTGTTATGTCCTTTATACAGCAAGTTCAACACCTCGTTGTTTGTATTACGGTAGGTTGTTTAAGTTATTTTGCTAGCGTTATGTTGTTAGGGATTCGCATGGTAGATTTTAAAGTCGCTAAATCATAACAACATCTAAAATATTAAAATATGGTGAGGTTATTGGACTAAAAAAAATTATCAAATAAAACCATTAGAATGCTGATTATTTCTCTGTAGTGGGATATAATTCGTCGATTTATTTTTCAGTGTGCCTCAGTGTTCTAGTCAATCTGGGCAATATTACGTCTAGAAAGGTTATAGCGTTACATGCAGTTAATTCGTGGTATACATAATATTAAAGCTCAAGACCATGGTTGTGTGTTAACAATAGGTAACTTTGACGGTGTCCATAAAGGTCACCAAAAAGTGATAGAGTCTCTAGTTTCTAAGGCTAAAGAATTAAACTGTGTGCCTGCGGTACTTGTTTTTGAACCTCAACCACAGGAAGTTTTTTCTCCTAAGTCTGCACCTGCTAGATTAAGCCGATTACGTGACAAATATAACTTGTTATCAGCATTAGGGGTAGAGCGCTTAATTTGTATCCCTTTTACTTTTGCTTTTGCAGGACAAAGCCCTGAGCAATTTATTAAGTCGTTATTGGTAGAGAAATTAGGAATAAAGTACTTAATTGTTGGTGATGATTTTCATTTTGGGAAAAACCGAGCAGGAAATTATCAAATGCTTCGAAAAGCAGGAGAAGCATTCGGTTTTAATGTATCTGATACCGCAAGCTGTAAAATGCTTGATTGCAGAGTAAGTAGCACCGCTATTAGAGAAGCTTTAGATAGTAATGATTTAGTACAAGCAGAAAATATGCTGGGTAGGCCTTACAGTATTTCAGGTAAGGTTTTCCATGGAGATAAACGAGGCAGACAGCTTGGTTTTCCAACAGCCAATGTACGACTTAGAAGGACAAAGTCTCCTTTAAATGGCGTTTTTGCGGTAAATATTTTAACAGCAAGTGGCACTTTTAAAGGGGTAGCTAATATTGGTGATAGACCAACAATTAGTGGTGTTAGACAACAATTAGAAGTGAATATTTTCGATTTTAATAAAAACCTTTATGGGCAAAAAATAGAAGTTATAGTAAAAACTAAACTTAGAGAAGTCATAAAGTTTGATAGCCTTGAAGCATTAAAGCAGCAAATAGATAAAGATGTAAAACAAGCAAAAGCTTATTTTAAAAAGTTTGAGTAACTTTATAAAATAGCTAGAAAATTATTAATAGAAATACCAAACAAAATAGTAGAGTAGCCAACATATTACCGTGCTGATTTATTAACTAAACAATGGATAATGATTTAAAATGAGTGATTATAAACAAACCTTAAATTTACCACATACGTCTTTTGCGATGAAAGGCAATATGGCAAATCGCGAACCAAATATGCTTAAAGCGTGGGCTTCAAAAGATATTTACGGCAAAATTCGTGAAGCCAAAAAAGGTAAGAAATCATTCATTTTGCACGACGGCCCTCCTTATGCGAACGGTAATATTCATATCGGTCATGCGGTAAATAAAATATTGAAAGATATTATCATTAAGTCGAAAACCTTGTCAGATTTCAACTCTCCTTATATACCGGGTTGGGATTGTCATGGTTTACCTATTGAGTTAATGGTTGAGAAAAAAGTGGGTAAACCGGGTCATAAAGTTACCGCTGCCCAGTTCCGCCAAAAATGTAGAGAATACGCTATTAAGCAAGTAAATGGTCAGCGTGAAGACTTTAAACGTTTAGGTGTTTTTGCAGACTGGGAAAAACCCTATTTGACAATGGACTTTGAAACAGAAGCCAATATTATTCGCTCGTTAGGTAAAATTGCAGAAAACGGTCATTTAGAGCAAGGTTTTAAACCCGTTCATTGGTGTACAGACTGTGGTAGTGCTTTAGCTGAAGCTGAAGTAGAATACAAAGATAAATATTCACCTGCTATTGATGTTAAATATAACCTTGCTGATGAAAGCGTTGCAGATTTATTCTCACACCCAGAAGGGCATGTGGGGGAAGGAAGAATTGGCATTGTTATTTGGACCACTACGCCATGGACACTGCCAGCAAGTAGAGCTGTGTCTTTAAATCCAGACGTTGAATATACACTGGTTCAGTGTGACAGCTTATCGGGTGGAGAACAAGGCAAGCAACGATTAATTATCGCTTCAGATCTTGTCAGCAGTTGTATGGATCGCTTTGGCATCACGTCTTACCATGCACTTGGCTTTTGTAAAGGTGCTGCATTAGAGCTACAAGAATGTTATCACCCTTTTTATGACTTTAAATTACCGATTATTTTAGGTGACCATGTAACAACAGACTCAGGTACTGGTTGTGTACATACCGCGCCTGGCCATGGTGTCGACGATTTTGTTGTAGGTAAAAAATATAATTTAGAAGTGGCTAACCCTGTTGGCGCAAATGGTGTTTATTTAGAAGGAACACCTTTATTTGAAGGGCAACATGTTCTGAAAGCTAATCAAGCTGTTATCGATGTTTTACAAGAACATGGCGCATTAATGCATCACCATGCCTTTGAGCATTCTTATCCTCATTGTTGGAGACATAAAACACCAATTATCTTTCGTGCAACACCACAGTGGTTTATTAGCATGGACAAAAAAGGCTTAAGAGAAGACTCTTTAAAAGAAATCGACAAAACAAAGTGGATTCCTGATTGGGGTCAAAGCCGTATTGAAAAAATGGTTGAAGGTCGTCCAGATTGGTGTATATCGCGCCAACGTACTTGGGGTGTGCCTATTGCACTATTTATTCATAAGGATACAGGTGCTCTACACTCTAAAAGTATTGAGTTAATTGAAGATGTTGCTCAGCGTGTAGAAAAAGAAGGTATTCAAGCTTGGTTTGATCTTGAAGCTGAAGAATTGATTGGTGACGATGCGCAAGACTTCATTAAAGTACCGGACACATTAGATGTTTGGTTCGACTCAGGCACAACCCATTATTCTGTTATAAATGCCAGAGCAGAATTTGATGGCATTGCAGACTTATATTTAGAAGGCTCTGATCAGCATCGTGGTTGGTTTATGTCGTCTATGATGTCTAGCGTTGCTATGACCGATAAAGCACCTTATAAAGAAGTGCTTACCCACGGTTTTGTGGTAGATGCGAAGGGTCATAAAATGTCTAAATCTTTAGGCAACGTCATTACACCAAAAGAGATTAACAATACTTTAGGTGCCGATATTTTACGTTTATGGGCGGCCTCAGTTAACTATACTCAAGAAATTACAGCGGGTGATGAAATCTTTAAGCGTCAAGCGGATGCTTATAGAAGGATTCGTAATACCTCACGCTTTTTATTATCAAACTTAAATGGTTTTGAACCAGCGCTTCATTCTGTAGCTTTAGAAGATATGGTTGCATTAGACAGATGGGCTGTAGATAAAGCAGCGCAACTGCAACAAGAAATTATTACAGCTTATAACGATTATGAGTTTCATGTTGTTGTGCATAAATTAATGAATTACTGTACTACAGAGTTAGGTGGCTTTTACTTAGATATTATTAAAGACCGTCAGTACACAGCTAAAAGCGATTCAAACGCAAGGCGTTCATGTCAAACAGCGATGTACTTAATTGCTGAAGCGTTAACGGCTTGGATGGCTCCTATCTTGTCTTTTACAGCACAAGAAATCTGGGAAGCTTTACCTGCTCCTGCTACAGGGGAACGTGATGAGTTTGTTTTCACCGGTGTATGGTTTGATGGTTTATCAACG
>CAWVWK010000099.1:0-9581 GCA_963933725.1 uncultured Colwellia sp. | reverse complement strand
TGAGAGCTGTTGAAGGCCTGCAAGTTGTTACTAATGGTATGAGCACCCAGGTTTTTGGTGAGTATGATTTAGCTGTTAATAAAGTGATGGGTGAAATAAAAGCAGTACACCAAGCTATTTATCAAAAAACCGGTGATGAAGGCGCCGCAGTGTTTGTATGCAAGTTTATTAATGGTGATCGATCACAAGTAGAAGCGGAAAATTAATGACTAGTTTCATTCAATATTTAACTGACCTGCCCTTGCTTGAGCTCATTGCTATGCTGCTGTCGCTCGCCTATGTTTTGTTAGCAGCAAGAGGCTCGATTTGGTGTTGGCCTGCCGCTTTTATCAGTACAGGTATTTATAGCGTCATCTTTTATGACGTGTCTTTACTTATGGATAGCTTGTTAAGTGCTTACTATTTAGTCATGGCTGTTTATGGTTTTTGGATGTGGCGTACTCACTCCAAAAAAGATGCAAAGAAAACTGCAAAGTCACTAAGCAGTGATAATTTCAAAGTCATTTCTTGGTCTTTTCGCATCCACCTTATTGCTTGCTTATCATTAACATTTTGTGGCTTTGGTCTTGGTTATGTAATGGACAATTATACGAATGCTTCTTTTGCTTACCTTGATACATTTACCACTGTGTTTGCTGTTTTTGCAACGTATTTAGTTACCCAAAAAGTCTTAGAGAATTGGCTTTATTGGGTTGTTATCGATTTCGTTTCTATTTATTTATATATAGAAAAGGGATTAATGCCCACTGTTGTTTTGTTTATATTTTATGTGATTATTGCTGGTTATGGTTTTATCAAGTGGCGTGCAATATATCAAAGTAATAGATTGAAAAGTAACACCTTAAGCAAAACCTTAAGTCATGCCTCAAATAACACTTTAAACGATGCAACAAACTAGTTTGATACAAAGTCTGAACCATTTGCCATGCTTTAGTAACATAACGCATGTAACCTCTTTAGACTCAGGCTTTAGTCAACCTTGCTATAAAGTGACCACCTCTGAAAAAAACTACTTTGTAAAATCTAACCCATTTAGCTCCTTGCTTGCTCTAACATTGAATCAACTCGCGGCAAAGAATGGCTTAAGCCCAGCTATTATTTATCAAGATGATAATTGGTTAGTTACTGACTTTATTGAGGGTCAGCATTTAGATGAGTATTGCAATGAAGGCTTGATTGATGACTTCGAGTCTTTTAATACCAAGCGCATACAATCCGCTGTCAATTTAATGGTTAAATGTCACAAACTACCTATTACTGCTGAACTACAAATAACAAACAGTTCTCCTGAATACTTAAATGGAAACCTAAATAATACATTAATTGGCATTGAATCGCTTAATTGTTTAAAACTCTGTAATAATTTAATTGAGCTAACTAACTTCCCTGTAGAAAAAGTAGCGAAGTTAGAAAGGTTTGCGCTTTTGTCTGATAACCACCTACAAAGTGTTTTGGCTCAAATGAATGAATGCAACCCACAAAAGCAACTGGTTGGTTGTCATGGCGATATTAATTTTAGTAACGTAATCATCGCCTCAGATAATACACCTTGGCTTATCGATTTTGAATGTGCCAGTTTAGCGCCTGCTGAATTCGATATGGCCATGTTTATTGCTATAAATACCTTATCTGAACACGAGACCTCAGAAGCTTTAAAAGCTTATCAGAAGACTTCAAATCACCCTTTACTTGACGAGACATTAACTCAGGCTTATTTGCCGTTATGCTACTTAATAAATGCATTATGGTATGACAATGCTTCACGCCTACACCCAAATGCTAAAACCCTTAAAATTAAATCTGAACAACAATGGCAGCTTATTAATTGGCTTTAACTCAAAATCACACCTACTCCCAGAAAATATTTAACAAATTAGATTGAACGCAATCATTTTTTTAACTTCTGCACACAAGCTTTTTGTAAATAATTTTAAACAAATAAAAATTATTTTTTAGTAAGAACCTAATATTTTATTACGACTTCCCTTATTTTATTGAAAATAATTCAATTCTAAACAGAGTCTGTAACTTGTTAATATAAGTAATTAAAAGGTGAAATATGTAAATTTAAATTTAGCTAAGGTGTGTTTTATACTAAAAATTATCAGCTAAAACTGCCTACATACGAAGAAAATCGTGGAGTTTATACTCTATTAAAGTTGTTGCACTCACCAAGATGCTTTGTTATAAATTGTTACAAGTTCTGCGAACAACAAAAATAATATAGAGAACTTCAAATAAGATCTTGCTTAACAAGACGACGCTAAAAAAATTCAGGCCTTCCTTTTTGGAAGGCCTTTTTCTTTATCTAAAAGAAAAATAATCCGTTTTGGCTGTTGAATAAAAAAAACATAAGGACAAAATTGTTGCTGTGTTGGTTTATTTTATATAGCGCTGTCATACTCTTTATTCAATTTACTCTAAATAGGCTTACATCGTATATTTTACTGAAAGTTGGCCGTAGAATGAGTCAACAGCCTTGCCGCCGTTTAAGTCGTTAGCATTAGCCATTTCAAATTGCCCCACTTCTAAACCGTAAGATAGATGCTTGGTGATATTGTTGAATAAGTTAACACACCAATGATCGGTCTCTATCTGTTAAATCCGTTGTGGAATTTCCAAAGAACACTGAACTACGCATATCTTCAGTCCAGACATAACGGTAAGCGAACCTAATCTTTACCGAAGGTACTGATGCCACCTGCAATACCATAACCGATTGCAGACTCAGTGTTACCTGTTTTTGACTCTAACTGCCTAGCTAAACCAGAAATTGAAACATTACCCCAGTCACCTTTAAAGGTATATTTTGCTATGAAGTCAGGCAGATTATCGTTAGCTGTATCTGGCAGGATAGTATAAAGGCTATTACCACCGTAAGTTTCTGGATTATCTATCGAAACTTTTAAACCACCCATGGTATAACGAATTTGCCCTTGCCTGATGAAAGCCGATGCTACCAGCGGGCCACCAAAATTAGCTGCTTCAGCAAGTGCACTGGTGTTTTGCAACGTTTTCCATGCTTGAGCAAGTACGGTTCCGCTACCATACCCGTAATCAGTAGGTTAACTAGCAATAGAGTTATTTTTGTTATCAATTTTTTTCATGTTATAAATGAGTCTATGAACAAATCGCAAGCACCTGATCAATATTCATACATACCAAAGTAAAGAAATTACCCTGATAAATAAATTAGACCTTAGCCTAAGATAGGTCATTAAATGATTTTTCCACATGAATTAATAACTAAAGTGAAGGGAAAAGTTTGAAACCTCAGCTACGGTGCTCTAAAAATGGTTTAGGGTTTGAATTGCCCTTATTCAAAAAGGTAACTTAATTCGTGTCATCTGTGTAATTCGATGAGATCACTCTTCCAATGTCTTTAATTAAGTTGCCTTTTCGAGGAAAAGGACTAGTGAGCTTCATCCCAGTTATCGCCAATACCAAAATCGGCAATTAAAGGCACGCTCAACTCTACTGCATTATTCATTAACTCAACTAATTGCGCCGTCACTTCATCAACAATATCTTCGTGAATTTCAAAAATTAATTCATCATGCACTTGCATGGTCATTTTAATACGACTGTCATTTTTTGCGAGTAACCACTCATCTACTGCTAACATGGCTTTTTTAATGATATCCGCTGCTGTACCTTGCATCGGAGCATTAATTGCCGCTCTTTCTGCAGCTTTTTTACGCATGCCATTTTTTGCATTAATATCAGGTAAGAATAAACGTCTACCAAATAATGTCTCTACATAGCCTTGCTCGCTTGCTTGTTGGCGAGTGTCTTCCATGTAAGTAAGTACACCAGGATAACGTTGGAAGTATTTGTCTTGGTACTCTTGTGCTTCATGACGACCTATATTTAACTGCTTCGCCAAACCAAATGCTGACATACCATAAATCAAGCCAAAGTTAATTGCTTTCGCACTTCGTCGTTGGTTCGTTGTAACATCATCTAAGGCTACAGAGAAGATTTCTGCTGCAGTTGCCTTGTGAATATCTTTGCCTTCACTAAACGCGCCTACCAGGCCTTTATCGTTAGATAAATGTGCCATAATACGAAGCTCTATTTGAGAGTAATCTATCGCAACAATTTTATGATTTTTCGGTGCAATAAACGCCTGACGAATTTTGCGTCCTTCTTCACTTCTAATAGGAATATTTTGCAAGTTAGGATCGGTTGAAGACAAACGACCAGTCGCAGTAACCGCTTGATGATACGAAGTATGTACTCTTTCCGTTTTATCACTTATCATCAAGGGAAGCTTGTCAGTGTAAGTTGATTTCAGCTTACTTAAGCCACGATGTTCTAAAATGATTTTTGGCAACGGATAATCTAAGGCTAATTCTTGTAACACTTCTTCTGCTGTTGAAGGCGCTCCCTTAGGGGTTTTCTTAATAACTGGAATAGCCAATTCTTCAAATAATATTTGTTGTAACTGTTTTGGCGAGGCTAAATTAAAGCTTTTCCCGGCGAGGTTATGTGCTTCTATTTCTAACTCATCTAAACGTTGGCCTATTGATTGGCTTTGCTCATTAAGCAAATCACTGTCTACCAATACGCCAGTTTGCTCCATACGAGAAAGTACTGGCATTAAAGGCATTTCAATATCACGGTATACAGATAACTGCTCTTCCGATTGAGCTAAGGCAGGATAAAGCGCCTGATGCAAACGCAAGGTTATATCAGCATCTTCTGCTGCGTATTTACCCGCTTCCTCAATATTGATTTGATTAAAGGTCAGTTGTTTAGTGCCTTTACCTGCAATATCTTCAAAATGTACTGTTTTATAATCTAAATATTTTAAGGCTAATGCATCCATATTATGACGAGTAGCTACGCTATTAAAACAATATGATTCAATCATAGTGTCAAAAGAAACACCATCTAGGGTAATATTTTCATGGCTTAATACGTTAGCATCATACTTTAAATTTTGACCAATTTTTTTAATGGTTTTACTTTCCAATAAAGGCTTTAATTTGTCTAACACCCATGCTTTATCTAATTGCGTCGGCGCGCCTGCATAGTCATGTGCAAGAGGTACATAAGCTGCTTTACCAGCTTCTACAGCAAATGAAAGTCCAACTAACTCTGCTTTCATGTAGTTAATACTTGTTGTTTCCGTGTCAAAAGCAAAAGCGTCACTTTTCTGAAGTACTGCTAACCATTGTTCAAAAGAAACTTCATTGAGAATAATATCGTAAACGGTATCATCAACATCTGGCGCTACAACCCCAATATCGCTAGATGAAATGACTCGCTTTTTTGCACTCGTTGATTTTGAGTTACCTGATGCAGGTTTATTTTTTCCTGAGCTTTCAGGCATCGACTTACCTAAATCAGCCAATAAACGCTTTAATTCAAACCGTTGGTATAGCTCTGTTAGTGCTTCTTCATCTGACGCTTTTGGCTGTAAGTCTTCAACACTTTGCTCAAGCTCTACATCACACTTAATAGTCGCCAATAAATAAGAAAGAGGAAGCTGTTCTATGGCATCACGTAAATTTTCACCTATTTTCCCTTTTACTTTATCAGCATTGGCAATCACGTTATCTAATGTTTTATGTTCGGTAAGCCATTTTACAGCTGTTTTTGGGCCACATTTTACAACACCAGGAATGTTATCAACTTTATCTCCCATAAGTGCCAGATAATCTATAATTTGATCAGGATGTACACCGAATTTTTCAATAACACCTGCAACATCTAGCTCGACATCCGTCATGGTATTTATCAAGCGGACATGCTCATTAACGAGTTGAGCCATGTCTTTGTCGCCGGTTGAAATCACAGTTTCAATGCACTTTTCTGTGGCTTGTTTTGCTAACGTGCCTATAACATCATCGGCTTCAACACCCTCTATAACCAATAAAGGCAATCCCATCGCGGTAATAATTTCATGAATAGGCGCAATTTGAGTTCTTAAGTCATCTGGCATTGGTGGGCGATTGGCTTTATATTCTGGGTATAAATCGCTTCTAAAGGTCTTCCCTTTGGCGTCAAAAATCACCACTACATTTCCATCGGGATAATCTTTCTTTAAACTACGCAACATATTTAATACGCCGGTAATAGCACCTGTTGGCTGCCCATCTGCTGTTGAAAGTGCCTGTAAATAAGGAACATGATAAGCACGAAATAAATAAGAAGAACCATCAACTAAAATAAGTGGAGAAAGTTTGTTTGCAGAGGTTGTTGAGGATGCTGTCACTGGCGAAGTCATATATGTCCCATCGAATTTAATAATAAAATACGTAGAATGACACAAAGTAAGATTACTCTCCACAGAACTCGTACATTATATTAAATAGATTGTGGATAAGTCGGTTAATAACAACGAAAAAAAACCGAAAAAGCATTATAGCTTGTTCAGCGAAGTGATATTATTTACATGATTTTAATGAGAAAAAAACACTTAATGTTTAATTAACGCACAATATTATTATTTTTATTTTTTGTGGATAAAATATTTATTTATTTTTCTGATTACACAGAAAGGCAAACAGTTAAAAAACAACATGCAAAAGATTATCAGATTTTATTTTAATTACTAGCCCTAATTTAAATTATTTTTACATTTTTGTAACACATGCAAATAACCAAATGGAATAAGTGAATAAAATTAGGTGTTCCACGGCAGCACAACCGATAATTTTTTTCAAAAAAAATTCCATTGATTTCATAAGGGCTGCGATAAGTTTGTCGCATGAGGTGAGCAACAACTTCATCTGTTTGTACTTTACTCAAGTAAGCTTGTGAGCAGCCATTTTCTGGGGGTTGACTTATTTTTACTTAAAATAATCATCAATATGGCTGACAATAGTAGTTTCATGCTGTCGTAATGCACGACATTGAACAACTGTATGAAAACAAAGTAAAACAGCTTTAATTCGACCTTGAATGAGGACATCAGGACTTACATCTTGAAGGGCTTTAATATCTATTTTCTGCTCAGTGGATTGTTTGATTTTTTTCATAAAAGATATCATGATCCTCATTATTGTATAAAGCAAGTACCTTCATTGAAAATGGGTATAGACAGAGTAATAAGGTTTTTGTTTTTGTTTTTTTTTGTAAAAATAATTTGGAGATATCTAACTATTCGCATGCAGTATTAATAATCAAAAAGCGATTATATTTTCTCTACAAACGTCACAACTTAAATTTTTAGATTAGAAACAAACTTAAATATAGCGATTTTATTTGTTATATGTACTTGAAAATATAATCAATACCGATAAAATCGAAGTATTTATTTTAACCAAATTGATGTTATGCCTGATTTTAATATTTTGCTGATTGAAGATGATAAAATCCTTAATCAACAACTAACAGAATTACTCACTTTAAAAGGTTATCAAGTAGAGCAATGCTTTGATGGTGAAACTGGCTTGCTAAGAGCTTCGTCACAGCAGCATCATTTGATTTTATTAGATGTAATGTTACCCGAGCGAGATGGATTCTCGCTACTTAAAGTATTAAGAAAGTCATGCCAAACGCCAGTCATAATTGTTACCGCTAAAGGCGCAGAACAAGAAAGAATTCAGGGTTTTAGTCAAGGAGCTGATGATTATGTCGCTAAACCATTCAACACTGCTGAGTTATTACTACGTATAGAAGCTATCTTGCGCCGCAGTAATAATCAGGTTACTGAATCATCCAAGCAAGAGCTTACTGTTGACGGTTTAACGCTCAATATTAAAAACCAGCTGGTTTTTGTAGAAGGTAATTTATTAGAATTTACACCTATTCAATTTAAGTTATTATGGGAATTATTATTGAACCGAGGTGAAGTGCTCAGTAAAGCCTATTTATATCAAAAAGTACTTAATAAAAACATTGGCGCTTATGATCGCAGTTTAGATATGCACTTAAGTCGCGTACGCAGAAAGCTTGTTGAAGGAAATTGGCAGGGTGAACGACTACAAACCAGCCATGGCAAAGGATATTGTCTAGCATGACCAATAAACTTTTTTTAAAATTATGCTTAATTATCGCCTTGAGCTTAGTGATAGTTTTTTATCTACTCAACTTACTAACGTCCAAAACCGAAGAAGACATGAGTTACCTTTCTGTAACAGATAAACAAACACTGAACTCTTGGGGTAAACAAGCCGAGAATTTATATTTGTCAGGGGATAAACAAGCATTAGACAACTGGTTGGTAACACAGCAAAAACAAGAAAATACTTGGATGGTCGTTGCTGCTTTTGATATTAACAACATTGCCGGCGATACCTCAAAGTCTGAATATTATCAGGGTTATAATTTAGGTCGTAATGTCGAATGGAAAATTCATTTGTATTTTGACATAAATCCGGTGATGCAAATCCCCTTTAGCGATAATAAAACAAGTCTGCTCGTTTACCTACCTGATAGAATGAGACCAGGCTCGTACTGGAAATATACGCAAATCACCTTGCAATTCATAGTGCCTGCAATCCTACTGATCTTCTTATCTTACCTACTTTATCGTTATATTATGACGCCATTACTTCAGCTAAAAATGGCTACTCGAGAATTTAGTCAAGGTAAATTTGATATTAGTGCCAAAAAGCTGATGGGTAAGCGATATGATGAGTTTTCAGATCTTGCGATGACTTTCGATCAAATGGCAGCACGAATTGGTGAGCAACTAAAAAGTCAGCGACAATTGATTGCTGACTTGTCACATGAATTAAGAACCCCGCTCACTCGCCTTGATATTGCGCTAGAGAAGGAAAATAATTTACCTGCGCCGAGTGAAAACATTAAACGAATTGATCGTGAATCAAAGCAGATTCGAAGGTTAGTGGAAGATACATTAACTTTAGCTTGGCTTGAAAATGAGCAGCCTAAAATTCAACAAGAATCACTCGATCTTGTTGATTTGTTAGATGTGTTAATTGAAGATGCTAAGTTCGAGTTTCCTAATAATATTATTGAAAGCCGTTTACCCGATAGTGCAATTATCAAAAACTCTAGCCATAGGGCTGCTGGACAAGCTTTAGAAAATGTCTTGAGAAATGCCTTACGTTATACGCCAGTTGGAAAAACAGTTTCAGTGACAGTGTCTGAACATAACCAAGAAATGAAAATAAAAATTATTGATCAAGGACCCGGTGTGCCAGAACATTTCTTGAATACTATTTTTAAGCCGTTTTTTAAAGTGGACAGTTCAAGGCCAACTGATAGTTGCAGTTTTGGCTTAGGCTTGGCATTAGCCCAACGACAACTTGCGACAATTCGAGGTTCAATTACAGCAAATAATGAAATACATGGTGGATTATGTATGACTATCAACCTACCTAAAAGATAACGTCTTACTGTAATTGATTTGTAACAAATGTAAAAGTACTAGACTTACCGCTAGAAATGAGAATAATTCTCATTATGTTTTACTTGGTCACAAAAATAATTAACCTCAAAAGGCTCCACATGAATTTAGAAAATAATAAAGTACGCACTCCTTTAGCTACTGCAATTGCGCTTGCGCTTGCCGCGCCAATGGTATTTGCTGAAGACAAGGCTACATCAGAAGAAGATATTGAAAAAATTGTTGTTACAGGTGAATTTCAGCAATCATTGAT
>CAWVWK010000098.1:0-9597 GCA_963933725.1 uncultured Colwellia sp. | reverse complement strand
GAAAGCGAGCGAGATAGAGATAGAGATAGAGATAGAGATAGAGATAGATCGAAAGTTTGAAGGCTGGAAAGTTGAAAGGAAGCGACGATATTATCATTGCACCGTTTTTTAGGTGGAACCCCAAGGATAAAGGAAAGAGAAGTTAGAAGTTTCGAGCTAAGAGTTGTCGAGAAGCGAGTATAGAGAATCGGTTAAAAAAAAGAAAAGGTAAAGCATGTTAGAAACTAAAACAAACGCAGAACAAGATAAAGTGTTATTCGATGTAAGCGCACAAGGTGTTGCTCAGGTAATATTAAACAATCCTGAAAAACATAATGCATTCGATGACAAAATTATCTCACGGCTGAAAAACCTTTTTCTCGACATCGCTAAGCGAGATGATATTAAAATAGTGGTGCTTTCTTCAAACGGTAAAAACTTCAGTGCGGGGGCTGATTTAGGCTGGATGAAGCGCATGGCAACCTATTCATATGAAGATAATATAAAAGATGCTACCGAATTAGCCAAAATGCTACATGCACTAAACTTTTTACCGCAAACAACCATAGTTCAAATTCAAGGAGCTACTTTTGGTGGTGCCGTTGGTTTAGCAAGTTGTTGTGACATCGTTGTCGCAAGCGATAAAGCGAGCTTTTGTTTAAGCGAAGTAAAGCTTGGGCTTATACCGGCGACAATTAGCCCATACGTTGTTCAAGCGATGGGAGTAAAAGCTTGTCGAAGATACTTTCAAACAGCAGAGCTTTTTTATGCTGAAAAGGCCCTTTCCCTTGGCTTAGTAGATGAAGTGGTACCGAGTAATTTATTAATGACAAAAGTTGATGCAATAGTAAGTACGTTATTACTTAACAGCCCAGCGGCGATGAAAGCTGCCAAAAAATTAATCGTTGATGTAGCACATAAAGAGATAAATGAGCGCTTAATAATTGAAACAAGTGAGCAAATCGCCAGCATTCGAGTCTCCAAAGAAGGGCAAGAAGGGTTAACGGCTTTTTTCTCGAAAAGAAAACCTAGCTGGCAAAGTGAGTCATAAAATAGCTCGTAAACTTGCTTTCAAAAGAGACAAGTACTTAAACATTGATGTAACTGTTTACTCAGTTGCTTCAATGTTGAATTAAATTTTATATCTAACAAATTACAAAGCCCAAAGGCCAAACTATGTTTCAAAAAATATTAATAGCAAATCGTGGTGAAATCGCCTGTCGCATTATAAAAACAGCAAAAAAAATGGGTATTTTAACGGTTGCTGTATATTCCGATGCAGACAAAAATGCTTTACATGTACAACTTGCCGATGAAGCGATTCATATTGGTAGCTCCCCTTCACGCGAAAGTTATTTAGTGGTAGAAAAAGTTATTGAAGCAGCCAAAGTAACAGGCGCAGAGGCTATACACCCTGGTTACGGTTTTCTTTCTGAAAACGCAGAGTTTTGCCGTGCTTGTTCTGAAAATAACATCACTTTTGTTGGCCCACCAGTTAGTGCGATTGAAGCGATGGGTTCTAAGTCAGCAGCTAAAAACATTATGCAAGCGGCTAATGTTCCATTAGTGCCAGGTTATCATGGCGAAGATCAGTCATTGGCATTATTAAAACAATCGGCTGATGAAATGGGCTACCCTGTGCTTTTAAAAGCAACTGCTGGTGGAGGCGGTAAAGGCATGCGCCAAGTTTGGGACAGTCAATCATTTACCGGTGAATTATCGGCCGCCAAAAGAGAAGCCATGTCGTCTTTTGGCGATGAAACAATGCTTGTTGAAAAATATCTAATCGAGCCTCGTCATGTCGAAATACAGGTCTTTTGCGATAATCACGACAATGCAGTGTATTTATTTGAGCGTGACTGCTCAGTACAGCGCAGGCATCAAAAAGTTATAGAAGAAGCCCCGGCTTTTAAAATGAGTGACAAATTAAGAAGCGAAATGGGTGAGTCGGCTATTCAATCAGCTAAAGCAATAGGTTATCAAGGTGCTGGTACGGTTGAGTTTTTACTTGATGCAAATGGTGAATTTTATTTCATGGAAATGAATACACGCTTGCAAGTTGAACATCCTGTTACTGAAATGATTTCAGGACAAGACTTGGTAGAGTGGCAACTTCGCGTTGCTTTTGGCGAAGTACTTCCTAAAACGCAAGAACAACTGCAACTTAATGGTCATGCCTTTGAAGCTCGTATTTATGCTGAAGATACTCAAAACGACTTTTTACCGGCAACAGGTACACTAAATCTACTTGAAACACCGCAAACCAATAACCATGTACGTATAGATACAGGTGTTCGTCAAGGTGATGAAGTAAGTGTGTATTACGACCCGATGATTGCAAAGTTAATTGTTTGGGATGAAGATAGACCAAAAGCTTTAAAACGCCTAGCGAAAGCATTGAGTGAATATCAAATTGACGGTGTTACGACAAATATCGACTTCCTTTATGATGTTGCGACATCAAGCCCTTTCGTCAAAGAAGAAATAGATACCAGCTTTATTGAAAAAAATCATGACGAACTTTTTAGTAAAAGTGAAGATAACTCGCTTACTGAGCAACTGCAAAAAGACCTTATCACTGCTGCTTTATATTCGGTTTTATCAAATAATGCACGTGCAAAAGAAAAAGCCTTAAATAGCACTGAACCTTACTCGCCATGGCATACGCCATCTGCATGGCGAATGAATGAAGCACAATCTCATCAAGTCACTTTTTCTCACGGTGAAAACTATAAAGTGACGCTAGAGCCAAATACCTTAGATGGGATATTAGGTAATACTGAAGAAGAAATATCTTACAACGCTTCAATTACAACTGAGCATGCGTTAGAAGATAAATCAGCGAGCCATGTTTTTCATTGCCAAGCTAAGTTAACAACAGATAAGTTAACAACAGATAGTTTAATCGTTACTTTAGATGGTCATAGAATTCAGGTAACCATTAGCGATATAAACGATATCATTAAAGTTTATAAACACGGCGGCATGACAAGTTTCAAACGTCTTAGAGCCGATTTAGGCAACGCAGAAAATCAACAAAGCGCGGGTGGATTATGTGCCCCTATGAATGGAACAATGGTGAGTGTCCTTGTTAAACCACAAGATAAAGTAGAAAAAGACCAACCTTTAGTCATTATGGAAGCGATGAAAATGGAACATACCATTAAAGCGCCTTTCTCAGGTATGGTAAATAAAATTTATTTTGCACAAGGTGACATGGTTGATGGCGGTGCAGAATTGCTCGAGTTAATTTCAGAAGACTAGTTTGCGAACAATAATCTAATAAAAAATAAAGTGCTTAAGAGTAACACCTCGAAAGGTAAACAAGGAAATCAACGATGCAAGAAAGTCCATCAACATTACCTAAGCAAGTAAAAATTGTTGAAGTAGGCCCACGCGATGGCTTACAAAATGAAGCCCTACTAATTAGCGCTCAAGACAAAGTTACGTTAATTGAAATGCTCGTAAAGTCGGGACTAACTTATATTGAAAGCGGTAGTTTTGTTTCGCCCAAATGGGTGCCACAAATGGCAACTTCGGCTGAGGTTTTTAACCTGATACCTCGCTATGATAAAGTCACTTATGCAGCATTAACACCTAATATGAAAGGTTTTGAAGCTGCCATGGCTGTTGGCGTTGAAGAGGTTGCTATTTTTGGCGCCGCTTCAGAAAGTTTTAGCCAAAAAAACATAAATTGCTCTATTGATGAGAGTTTAGGTAAATTTGAGCCTATTATACATGCTGCAAAAGGTGCTGGCATTAAAGTGCGTGGTTATGTGTCATGCGTGCTAGGTTGTCCTTATGAAGGTGATATTGACGTAAACCGCGTAGCTGATGTTGCAAACAAGCTTTATAAGATGGGCTGTTATGAAATATCACTAGGCGATACCATTGGTGTTGGTACCCCAGCTCAAGTAAAGAAAATGCTGTCAGCTGTTGCAAAACAAGTACCGTTAGATAAGTTAGCTGTTCATTTTCATGATACTTACGGGCAAGCTTTAGCTAATATTTATGCGGCGCTTCAACAAGGTATTGGTGTTGTAGATAGTGCTATTGCAGGTCTTGGTGGATGCCCGTATGCAAAAGGCGCTTCAGGAAATGTGGCGACTGAAGATCTTGTTTATATGTTAAATGGCTTAGGTATTGAAACCCATATAGATTTTGATAAGCTACTTGCCGCAGGTTGGTTTATCAGTGACAAGTTAAATAAGCAGCCTAGCTCTAAAGTATCGCTTGCTAAACGTGGTTGATATGCTTTTTAAACATATGCTTTATAAATAAGTGCTCAACTAAACAATTCAATTTAAAAATTATGAATAATAAAATGACGGTAGTTGAAATTAATTATAACGTTAACTTCAACGTATCGTCATTTCGATTACTGAGTAAACTTGGTATTAATTTATTTATTCGCTAAGGTTTCAGCTAAATAGAGCCATGTAGGCAATACCGTATCAGGGTTTAATGACACACTGTCTATCCCCTCTGCAACAAGCCACGCCGCAAAGTCTTCGTGATCTGATGGACCTTGACCACATATACCCACATATTTACCACGCGCCTTACAGGCTTTAATCGCCATCGATAGTAATATTTTAATAGCAGGATTACGCTCATCAAACAAATGCGCAATAAGCCCTGAGTCTCTATCAAGCCCAAGTGTTAACTGCGTTAAATCATTTGAGCCGATAGAAAATCCATCAAAGTAATCAAGGAACTGATCAGCTAATAGGGCATTAGAAGGTAACTCACACATCATAATAATACGTAAACCGTTCTCACCACGTTTCAAACCATGCTCAGCTAAGATATCTATAACTTGAGACGCTTCCTCTAAGGTTCTAACAAAAGGAATCATCACTTCAACATTGGATAAGTCCATGTCATTTCTAACACGTTTAATGGCCTCACATTCAAGTGAAAAACATTCTCTAAAATCTTCAGAGATATAACGAGAAGCACCACGATAACCAATCATCGGATTTTCTTCGTCAGGTTCAAATGCTTCGCCGCCAACTAAGTTAGCATATTCATTTGATTTGAAATCAGACATTCTTACAATCACTTTCTCAGGATAGTAAGCAGCAGCAAGTGTTGAAATACCTTCAGTAAGTTTTGCCAAATAAAACTCTACAGGGCTTTCATAGCCAGCAATAATATCAGTTATTTCATCTTTTACATCAGCTGGCTGTTGATCAAAATGAATTAACGCTTTAGGGTGAATACCAATCATTTTATTGATAATAAATTCTAAGCGCGCTAAACCTACACCTGCATGAGGCAATTTAGCAAAAGCAAATGCTCTGTCAGGGTTACCTACGTTCATCATCACTTTAAGCGGTAATTCAGGCATGTTGTCTATTTCAGAAGTTGTTACTTTATAGTCAAGTTGTCCTTTGTAAATAAAGCCTGTATCACCTTCTGCACAGCTTACCGTTACTTTATCGCCAGCCTTAATGAGCGATGTAGCATTTCCACAACCCACAACCGCAGGAATACCCATTTCACGTGCAATAATGGCAGCATGACAAGTACGTCCACCACGGTTAGTTACAATGGCTGAAGCGCGCTTCATGATTGGTTCCCAGTCAGGGTCTGTCATGTCGGTTACCAGTACATCACCAGGTAAAACTTTGTCCATTTCATCAAGTGAGTCTAAGACTTTCGCTTCACCACTCCCAATTTTATGACCAATAGACCGACCTTCACAAATGACTTTTGCTGTAGTTTGTAACTCAAACTGTTCCATTACATTTGAACTTTCACGACTTCTTACCGTTTCAGGCCTTGCTTGTACAATATAAAGTTTGCCATCTAAACCATCTTTCGCCCATTCGATATCCATAGGACGACCATAGTGCTTTTCTATGATCACCGCTTGTCTTGCTAAGTTTTCAACTTCGCTATCTGTTAATGAGAAGCGGTTTGAATCTGTTTCATCAATATCAACAATTTCTACTTGTTTATTATGCTCTTGCGATGCAGTGTAAACCATTTTTATGGCTTTACTACCAATATTACGACGCACAACAGCCGGTTTACCTTTAGCTAATGTTGGTTTATGAACATAAAATTCATCAGGGTTTACAGCGCCTTGTACAATCATTTCACCTAGGCCAAAACTCGAAGTAATAAATACTACATCTTCAAAGCCAGATTCAGTGTCGATAGAGAACATAACACCAGAAGCTGAGATATCACTTCTTACCATTTGCTGAATACCAGCAGATAGCGCTACACCACGGTGGTCATAGCCTTGGTGAACGCGATAAGAAATCGCCCTGTCGTTAAAAAGTGAAGCAAAAACATGCTTTATTGCCACCATAACGGCATCTAAACCACGCACGTTTAGAAAGGTTTCTTGTTGACCTGCAAAAGAAGCATCCGGCATATCTTCTGCAGTTGCTGAAGATCTCACAGCAAATGAAGCATCTTCAGTAAATTCTCCCGCTAGCTTTGAATAAGCTTGCTCGATATCTTTTTGCATTTGCGGTAAAAATGGGGTGTCAATAATCCATTGTCTAATGGTTTTACCGCACTCGCCTAGCGCTTGAATATCGTCAACATCTAACGTATCAAGTAATGTATAAATTTTTTCATTAATTCCACTTTGCTCTAGAAACTCATTGAAAGCAAAAGAAGTTGTTGCAAACCCAGTAGGAACTTGAACGCCTACATTGTCTAAATTTGAAATCATCTCACCAAGTGACGCATTTTTACCGCCGACGCGATCAACATCACCCATGCCTAAATTCTGATACCAAAGTACGTTTTCTTGCACAGTATTCTCCGTTAATAGAAAAAATTGTTATATTATGAATTCATACCAATCTCATTTGAGATGTGAACATTTCTACTTACTAAAATCAGCAACTACTTTGTTATTTCTTTAATTATTAGAACAACTAGTTACTTAAAAAAATGTCTTGTATTTGGCAATTATCTCTGCGTATAAAGTAGATCGCATATTTAATGAAACTGGTATCACTTTATTCTACACTGATGGTTAGTTAAAAACATGTCTTTTTGTAATCACCAGGCAGTAAAAATGAAAACTTTCACAATCACCGACAAATAATGAGTAACAAACAATGAGAACTGCTTTTTATATTTCCGATGGCACAGCCATTACCTCTGAGGTTTTTGGTCATGCTTTGCTGTCTTTATTTCCAACACAGTTCGAACACGAAACCATTCCCTTTATAGAGACCAAAGAAAAAGCTTTAGAGATAAAAGAAAGAATAAATAAAACCTGTGCTCGAGATGGCGAACCTGCGTTGGTGTTTCACACCTTTGTAAATAATGATATTCGAGAAATCATTAATAGCTGTAATGGAGTTATTTATAACTTTTTAGAACATTTTGTTGCTCCCCTTGAATCACAGCTTCAAATGAAAGCAAAGCCCAAAGCCCATAGAACCCATAGTATTCATGAGAATAGTTACGATAATCGCATAGAAGCAGTAAATTACGCACTTGCCAATGACGATGGCACAACAGGGAGTAACTATAAACATGCTGATGTTATTTTAGTTGGGGTTTCACGATCAGGTAAAACCCCCGCCTCTTTATATCTGGCGCTTCAATATGGTATCAAAGCAGCGAATTACCCATTCACTGATGATGATATGGATGAACTGCGCTTGCCTGACTTTTTAAAAAACCACAAAAATAAGCTGTTTGGTTTAACAATTGATGCACAGCGATTAATGGACATAAGAGATAACAGGCTATCTAACAGTAAATACGCCTCTGCAAGGCAATGTAGAATGGAAGTGAGAGAGGTAGAAAAACTCTATAAAAAAGAACGTATACCCTTTCTTAATACCACAAACTTTTCGGTAGAGGAGATAACCGCAAAAATTCTCAGTGAAACAGGTTTACAGCGATACAAATACTAGTAGAATACCGTTATAAGTAACTTAAGCAGGAAGGTTTAACTTTATCCTGTACTTACACTCCTTTTATTGAAGAAAATTGAATGAATTCGGCAGTCGATGGTCGTCTATTCAAACAAATGATGACAAATAATGACTATAAAAACAGATGAATTACGCACGTCACTTATTGAGAATTTAGTATCCCCTCAAGAATTAGCCGAGCAAATACCTTTAACACAAAAAACAGCTGACTTTATTTTAAAAAGTCGTGAAGAAATTGAAGCCATTATCAGTAAAAAAGATAACCGTTTATTAGTGGTCATGGGCCCTTGCTCAATTCATGATACCGGAGCTGCGATGGACTATGCGCATAAATTAAAAGCGCTTCAAGAAAAATATGCAAATGAATTACTTATTGTTATGCGTGTTTATTTTGAAAAACCCAGAACCACGGTAGGTTGGAAAGGCTTAATTAGTGACCCTGATCTTGATAAATCTTTTCATGTAGCTAAAGGATTAAACCTAGCAAGAAAATTGCTAGTTGATATAAACAACTTAGGCTTAGCCGCTGGTACAGAGTTTTTAGATATGGTGACAGGCCAATATATTTCTGACCTAATTAGCTGGGGAGCCATTGGGGCTCGCACAACCGAAAGCCAAGTTCATCGAGAGCTTGCTTCTGCGCTTTCATGCCCAGTAGGCTTTAAAAATGGTACAGACGGTAATATCAAAATAGCTATCGATGCGATAAAAGCCTCTAGCGTACCGCATGTACTTTACTCGCCAGATAAAAGCGGACAAATGTGTATCTATAAAACGCATGGTAATCCTTATTCACACGTTATTTTACGTGGTGGTAAAGTGCCAAATTATTATAGCCAAGATATCCAAGAGACGACAGAAAAGCTTGTGAATGCTGAAATATCACAAGGCATCATGATAGATTGCAGTCATGGTAATAGCTATAAAGACCATAGAAAACAAATAGATGTTGCCCGCTCTATTGCCACACAACTAGAGAATGGTGAAAGTAATATTAGTGGAGTGATGGTTGAAAGCTTTATTGAAGCAGGTAACCAAGTAGTAAAACCTGGGGAGCCGCTGGTTTATGGACAAAGTATTACCGATGCATGCGTGAATCTTGAGGTAAGTGAAGATATTCTAACAATATTAGCCGAATCTGTTGCTTTAAAAAATAAACAATAGTGATCTACTTACCACTACTGATTTTTACCACCGTAACCCTCTAGTGTGATAAAAGGTACCTTAATCATTCTTTTCTCTAAATAAGGTATTCGTTTTAAAATATATTTTTAAAACGAATACCTTCTATCTACCAACTTATTACATAGTACGTTAATCAATATATCATTGACTTTATTTTCAGTGATTAAAATTGATTAAGCATTCTTTTTGCAATGGCAATCCAGCAAAATCCGTTAAAATATTACTGACGCCATTAAATGTATTATTTTGTTGTACCAACCAAAAAAGATCAGAACAGGCGATCGAGTTAATTTTACCTGCACAAATGTTCAATCACTTAATAGCATTGGCATAAGTCTGCGTTTAGCTTGGCTCACTTTTTCAGTTTTCAGAAAAGCTATAATAAAATTTTGAAAGAATATAATCGTTCATCAGGTCTATTTCTTTAGAGAAAGATAGGGTTTGTTGAGCTTTCACTTTAGTCTCTGCTAGTCACTAATTTTCAAGATAATAAGGCGGGGCGAGTGTTATG
>CAWVWK010000097.1:0-9651 GCA_963933725.1 uncultured Colwellia sp. | reverse complement strand
GGAGCCATTGTGTCTATAAACCAAATATCAATCAAGAGGTATATTCTCAAATGGAATTAGAAATCAATGTTGTTGACGCATTCACAGATGTTGCATTTAAAGGAAATTCAGCTGCTGTAATTATTACCAAAGACTGGCTTTCTGATGAGCTTATGCAGTCCATTGCGATTGAGAATAATTTATCAGAAACCGCGTATGTTAAACAAATCGATATTCATAATTATGAAATTCGTTGGTTTTCTCCAATAACTGAAATAGACTTTTGTGGTCATGCCACATTAGCGTCGTCATTTGTTATTTTTGCTAAAAGTAATGATGTGAAAAATATTAACTTTTACGCTGAAGCAGTGGGTGATCTATCTGTTACTAAAATGGATAACGGTTATATTCAAATGGATTTCCCGAGTAGACCTCCTGAACGTATTAACGAGATACCATCAGCTTTATTAAATGGCCTTTCAATTACTCCAGAGAATGTATTATTAAATAATCAAGCATATTTTGTTGTTTATGAAAACGAAGTTGATGTGACGTCTGTCGTTCCAAATAATGAGTTATTAAAGCAGCTCGCCCCATATGATGTTGTTGTAACCGCTAAATCAAACAAATATGACTTCGTTTCCCGTTATTTCTGGCCTGCAAATGGGGGGGATGAAGATCCCGTTACAGGTTCTATTCATACTGGGTTAGCACCTTATTGGGCTGAAAAACTTAATAAGTCAAAATTATTTGCATATCAGGCTTCTAAACGTGGCGGCAATTTAATATGTAACGTTACAGATAATAAAGTTTTCCTTTTAGGTAAAGCCATACAGTATTTAAAAGGTACAATTCAAGTTTAGTCGTTCTTGCTTTATAATAAGTCGTTTAAGTAGGACTAAAAATAGTTGGTTTTTGCTCCTGCGTGGCTTATTATAACCAACACATATTTGCCCATTATTGGGCGTTATGTTTGTAATCGAGTTTAGTATTTTTTATTAGTAAGGGTATTTTAGTTAACATGAGTGAAAGCAGTAATAATTTATCAGAGACGTATTTTGAATCGGAAGAGCCAAGTTGTACTAACACAAGTTGCTGTCCTCCTCAAAGCCCATTAACTAGAGCGACACCTAAAATTGGCCGGAATGACCCATGTGTTTGCGGTAATGGTCGTAAGTATAAAAAATGTTGTGGTAAAAATGCATAAGTTATCGTTCTAAATAACTTTTAGTTTGGTGCATTCATAAACATAAGCAAATAAAGCGGGACTGCTTACAGTTGGCCAGGTTCCGCAACGCTTAGCAAGGCATTGAGGCTGTAGAATTTTCCCAAAGGAACGTTTTCACGTTCATTTTCTTATTTTAAATTTGTGTGTTTTTTAACCTTGCTTGGGAGTCTTGTTTGTGAACTAATAGATATTCTCCGGCGAAAGTTAATAAACATGGCTAACTATAAACCTGATCTATCCTGTCAAAGTAAGTTCATCCCCATTGATTTTTCACAGCAAATAATCCCTGGCACCTTTGAATATGCGCTTGCGCATATTATCGATAAGCATCTCGATTTATCAGGCTTTGAGCATTGGTATCAAAACGATAATGGGGCGCAGCCGACGTATTGCCTTGTTCATAATATTGAAAAGTTAAGGAATCACCTGCATTAGGGCTAAAATGACCTAAAGACGGTCAATATAAAACGCGATATAAGGCTAAAGCCCCCCGTTATTATCTCATTTACATCAAAGATTTGCTCAATTCACCTTAAAAATAAAAATCGGCAAAAACGTAAACGTTTTGATTGTTAAAAGAGAATAATGGCGTTAAAGTATTGTGATTATAAATAAAGTTTAAAAACGAGTAATCTACAAGCTCGTTATGCGTAAAATGGAGTTTGAGTGAAATTTATTCCTTATATATTCATATTTATTTTCATCAATTCGACTCAATTAGTAAAAGCTCAAGATACAAATGTCTTTGAAATACCTCGAAGTAATATTATCGAAATTAAAGACCCTGATTCAGAAAGGATTTACCCTCTTTTTATAAAATTACCGCGCTCATATGACAATCGAAAAGATAAGTCATATCCTGTTATCTACTTAACCGACGCATGGTATAGTTTCCAAATTGTATCTGGCGCGACTCGACTTCCGATGAATACTGGAAAAATGCAAGAGGCAATAATTGTCGGAATATCATACTCAAAGGGATCTAGAGGCCCTTCTAGTAGGGTTCGTGATTACACTCATATTGAAGATTCAAGCTGGGATTATCAAACAGGGAAAGCGAAAGAACATATTAGCTTTATTGAAAAATCAGTTTTCTCTTTTATTGAAAAAAACTACAGAGTAAATGAGTCTAGGACTTTTGTTGGTAATTCACTTGGTGGACTACTTGGTGCATACATATTGTTTACTAAACCTGATATGTTTAATAATTATGTCTTAGGTAGCCCATCTGTTTGGTTTAAAGATAATGACATTCTTAAAATTAAAGCAGAGCCTCATTTAAATAAGCATAAGGTGTTTATTGCTGTTGGAGCTAATGAAACTCTTGAGCTGGATTCATCAAAACACGATATGGTTAAAGGTGCAAAGGAGCTTGAGTCAAAGCTATCGGCTGAGTTATTCCCTAATACAAAAATAAAACTATTAACTATTCAAGGTGCAAACCATGAAACCGCGTTTCCAACCACTGCAATTCAAGGGTTGTATTGGCTGTTAAAAAAAGACAATACAGTTGGCTTTTAACAGGGCGTTGAGGTAGTAGTATTTATCATTTTTTATAAAAAAGGTGATATTTTAAGGGGTCAAAAAATGCATTACTAAGTCGTTTTCATGGCTTAGAGTGTGATACATAGCCTCGATAATTTAATAAAAATAGGCTTTAGATAAATTCTACAGCCTCGTTATATTTCAGGAGAATTTTGCATGTCAAAATATATTGTTCCACTTTTAATATTCCTTTCTTGCGCAACACAAGCAGAAGTTGCAGAAATATTAAGCGTTGATCGCTCTGTATCGAGAAGTCTTAATTTATCATTCCCAAATGATAATAATATCAAGCCTAAGCAGGGAGACTTTGAAATAGTCAATTACGTGCTTATGAGCAACGAATTAGGTGAGCGTTGGAGTGTTATTACATTAACTAATTTATCTACGGGTAATCGTAATTTAGATCATGAGCATTTAATCGCATTATTTGCTGACGGCAGTCGCACCAGCCCACTTGAATACAAGTTAAATTTCAAAGGTAAAGAAACACAATCTATAACTGTTTCGTTTGGGGAACATAAGTTTCCAATCTTGAGCATATATTCAAGCAATGAAATATAAGAAATTCAACAAGAGCAAAAAATAGTTGGCTTTTGCTCACTAATTTTAACCAACTTGTTTTTGCCGCTCAGTGCGGCGTTGGTTTTGAAGAGGCTTGTAGCTCTAAAATTTGTACTTTAATTTTTTCAGCTTCAGCAGTGATCATTGAGTATGATTTTATATCGCCTTTACGCTGGGCATGCATAGCTTCTTCAAGCTTACTTTCATATAGTTTGTCCAGTTTTTTAATTGGATCTTTTTTAAATATTGAAAACATAGTCATTAACCTTTTATTTAATCTCTAAGTTTATACGTTAAGTAATGTGTTTTGGTTTTAAATATTTTGTTCCGGTTAAATAAAAACTATAAGTATTTAAATAGGACTATGTTCTTCACCAGCATCTTCAAATCCCAAGTTTTTGGTAGTGCTCATCACAATTAAGTAACTCTTGCATAACAAATTTATAGTTACGCATTTGCGCTTTATATTCGAACATAACTTTTCTCTTTCATTCTTTAAAGCCCTGTTCTATCTGCAGGGCTTTAGAAAACGAACAAGTTATTGAAATTTTGATTCATAGCCAGTCTGGATGTGTATCAAAACTAACACTATCGACATTCTTAACTAAGTTGCCCCAGTGATAAGTCTGTGGTAGTTCGCTGTGGAAAAAATACTTCATGGCTTGTAATTTACCTTGATAGAATTTTTTATCATCGCTATGCGGGTTATTCGATAAAGACTTGTTAGCAATTGCAGCTTGTTTTAACCATAACCATGCAATAGTGATATGGCCAAACATATTTAAGTAACTAACAGAGTTAGAGAATACTAAATCAATATGTTGATGTTGTGCTTGCGCTAAAACTTCACTTGTTACGGTTTTTAAGTTTTCTATGGCCACTTTTAAGTCTTGTGCATAACGGGCAAGAGATTCGACTTGCTCAACATCCATAATCGTTTTATTCATTTCATTAAGAAAAGCGTTATAGCCTGCAAAGCCTTTCATTGGCACTTTACGACAAAGTAAATCAAGTGATTGAATCCCTGTAGTTCCTTCATGAATCGGGTTTAAACGGTTATCACGATAAAACATCTCTACTGGATGTTCATTAATATAACCATGGCCACCAAGTACTTGTATTGCAAGGTCATTCGATTTTGGTCCCCATTCAGAAGGCCAACTTTTAATAATTGGTGTTAAAAAGTCTAAAATCGTTGATGCATGTGAACGCTCAATTTCTGTTGGTGCTGTTTTTTCATCATCAGCTAATTGATGACCATATAAACATAATGCGTAAGCCCCTTCACTATATGCTTTTTGAGTTAGTAACATACGTCTAACATCAGGGTGTTGAATGATGTTTACAGGGGTAGAATGTGGATCTTTACTTGATAAAAGTCGGCCCTGAGGGCGATCTTTCGCATAATCTAATGAATATTGAAAACCAGTTAAGGCCGTTATAGCGGCGCCAGTTCCAACCAGAATACGTGCTTCATTCATCATATGAAACATATACATAAGACCTTTGTTTTCCTCACCTACAAGGTAAGCTGTAGCACCATTTTTTTCGCCAAAACTTAAGGCTGTCGACGTATGACCACGCCCGCCCATCTTATGGAATAAACCAGCAAGTGCAACGTCATTTCTTTCACCAAGACTGCCATCATCGTTAACTAAGAATTTAGGGACGATAAATAAAGATATGCCTTTAACGCCTTTAGGTGCACCCTTAACACGACCTAGAACTAGATGGATGATATTTTCATTAAGATCGTGATCGCCACCAGAAATATATATTTTATTGCCTTTTAAATTATAAGTTCCATCGTCATTAGCTGTAGCTGTTGTTGTTAAATCAGCCAAACCTGAACCAGCTCCAGGTTCAGTCATAGCCATAGTACCGGCAAAACGGCCTTCACGCATTGGATGAACCCATTTTTCTATTTGTTCAGCTGTACCGTGTGCTTCAATTAAATTACAGTTCGCATGGGTTAATGAAATGTAACCTAGCGTTGTACTACCTACAGCAGATAAATACGCAAAAGCACCACTTGCAGCAACTAAAGGTAACTGCATTCCGCCCATTTCGTAGTCCGTTGTAGGGCAGGTAAGTCCAGCATCCATAACAGCATCTAAGGCGGTTTTAATTTCAGGGATCATATGAACCTTTTCACCGTCAAAAGTAGGCTCATTGGCATCTACTTTTTTTCTAATAGGTAAAAAATGTTTTTCTGCGATGGCTTGAGCAGTATCCATGGCAGCATTGAAAGTCTCTTTGTCATGGTCTTGATAACGGTCACGAGAATTAAGTGATTCTACGTCAAACATTTCGTATAGAAAAAACTCTAAATCGCGTCGGCTTATAATGGGTGCAGGCATAAGTTGTACTCGTTATTAAATAATAACTTGGTATTATAGTGTACCAAGAGACAATCTGTCACCTAGTTGACAATTATATAAACAACAAACTTTATATATGCATTAACAACATTTTTTATAATTAATCAGTTATGACTACATTCATTGCTAGCAAATTTCACCTTTCAATATTATAATTAGCTAGCCGTCCCATTTTAGACGGCTTTTTTATGAGCATATTATATGAGGCGATAACATAAATTCATTATCGTTTAATAGCCTTAGTGCTTGTTATAGCTAATGCAAAAATCAGCCTAGGAATGTTTTACTACATCATTTATAACCCATGAAAACTAATTTAATTCTATGCTCTGTAGCAACGTTTATCGCCTTATCTTTACCCGTATCAGCCAATACAGATAACTCCCTTGAGACTGCTGTTAAATCAAAACAAATTCAAGAAATTAAAGAAGTCTATGTAAACCAACCCAATAATTCTACTTGGGAGGTTAAAGAGGTTTCAGCCCCTTTTTATGATAACCCTTACCAAGTTTCAATTTTTTCACCACAAAACGGCGAAGACTCTGAAAGACTTTGGTCTCAAACAAAATCAATATTTGGTTATGGTTTTGGTGTTATCGGGATAATTGCACTTCTTCCAGAAGATATTTCTAATTGGGATAATGATGAAGGAATATATAACAAATGGAAAGATAACGTTAAGTCCGGTCCTGTATGGGATAGGGATAACGGGCCACTAAACCTGATCGGTCACCCTTATTTTGGCGGTGTTTATTATCAGTCGGCTAGAAAGTCAGGCTACCGTCAGTGGGATGCTTTTGTTTATTCCGCAATAATGTCTACATTTTATTGGGAATATGGCATAGAAGCTTTTGCTGAAGTGCCTTCAATACAAGATTTGGTGATTACACCTGTGCTTGGTTGGACTTATGGTGAATGGGCTTATACCACAGAGATGTCTATTCGTGCCGCTAACAATGAGGTGTGGGGTTCAAGCTTTCTAGGTAGTACAGCACTTGCTTTGTTAGATCCTGTAGACAGCTTAGGTGTTGGTCTCAATAACATGTTCGGTAAGCAAATTGTTAAAGCAGGTACAGGATATATTAACTTTAATGAAAGAACTGTTGGTCGTAATGGATTAACAGAAAATCATGTTCAGTTATCCATGACGTTACAATTAGGTCATGGCGGAAACTACTCTCCTAAAAAACCAAAGAAAATTTCAGGCTCTGATGACCCAATTGATACAGGTATTGTCGGTTTATCCATAGGGGCAGGGCAATTATCACTTGATGAAACTTGGGGGTTAACTGAAGAAACAACCACGGAATATTCATTGGGGCTTTATTTCTCAAAATCGTTCTCGAGTCGATTATCTTATTCAAAGGCAAAACTTAATCCTTTAGGTATGGATAACGAGATTAACTTTGAAAGTTATAGTTTAGATGCTCAGTATTACTTTTTCGAACAAAGCAGATTTAGACCTTATTTAACAGCAGGTTTTGGTGAGAACATGTTTGACAAAGATGATGAAAAGAAATACTTTCAAGTAAATGCAGGTACAGGCTTACACATTAAATTAACCAATAATTTTGCACTGCAAACTGATTGGCGTCATTACCATAGTACGGTAAGTAAAACAGATGATGATTTATATTCTGCTAGAATAGTGTATTATTTTGGTAAGGGCGAAAGATAGCGCTTTAATTCAAGGCGAAATAATTTATAAAAATAAAAAACACTGATTAAATCATTGAACGAAATAACAATTTAAAACTTAATTATTAATAACTGATCAAAAGGTTCCCCATGGACAAAAAGTTTATCTCGGCTCAAGAATTGCTCGAAGACTCTTTTCGCGTAGCAGCTAAAGTATATGAAGACGGTTTTAGACCTCAATTCATAGTAGGTATTTGGCGCGGTGGAGCACCAATTGGTATCGCTGTACAAGAATATTTCGACTTTAAAGAAGTTGAAACAGATCATATTTCTGTAAGAACATCGTCTTATTATGGTATTAATCAGCAAAGTAAAGAAATCAAAGTTCACGGTTTACATTACATTATTGAAAATGCTAATGCTGATGATGGTTTATTGATTGTTGATGACGTTTTTGATTCAGGAAAAAGTATTGATGCCTTAATCAAACAATTGAAACTACAAATGCGTAACAACATGCCTACAGATGTAAGAGTTGCATGTCCTTGGTATAAACCACAAAACTCAAAAGTAGATATTGTACCTGATTACACAATTCACGAATCAGATGAATGGTTAGTATTTCCACATGAGCTGTCAGGTTTAACACCAGATGAGCTTATTAAAGGTAAATCAGATCTAGCTAACATTCAGCATTTATTAGTTAAATAACCTGACTTCGGTTTAATACCCTACGTTTAGCTACTAGAAAAAAACAAAAAGCCTGTATTTGATATAGGCTTTTTATGTAAAATGATTAACTTATTTTAACTTAGAGAAGTCTTTATAAAGTCACATCAGGTAAGTTAATCAACTTTTCTGCGCTTACCACTTTCAGCGCGTTTCTTATTCTCACTTTGTACATAAACCGTGTCGGTTGTTGCCATACTTGCATGACCAAGATCTTCTGAAATATCTTTAAGAGGGCGCCCACGTTCAATTTCCATACTCGCACCGGTATGCCTAAGCCAATGGGCAGAAGCTTCTTTTAGCTTTAATGCTTTGTTATTACCAACACTTTGACGCATTTTATCATACGATTCGTCGAAAACAGCTTGCACAATCCGTCTTAAATGCCGAGATGTCATGCCACCTTGACCACGAACTTTTTCAACCAAAACCGAATTCTCGTTACGGGCAGGTAGACCAATTAAACCTCGAGATGTACGGTAACGTTCCAGGAAAGGAAGAAAGTCTAAAGGCACGGTAATATCGCGTATTTTTCGACTTTTTCCGAATATTTTTAGCCACCAATTTTCATCTTCATCTTGCCAAAAATGTCCCATTGTAGGTGACCACGTTGGACGTTCAGATAATTCTGATATCCTTAGAAAGAGTGTTTTTAATGCTGCGATAACAAACAGATTTCGTTCATATACTGGGTTTTCATCTGCCATTTGAACAGCAGTATCTAGTACATATTGCCATTGACTGGCGGTTAGTCGTTTAATTTCTTTAACCTGTGAATCAATAATAAAGTGACGGCAATCCTTTTTCGCAATTTGTGCCGGGTTACCAATACAAATATCTTCTGCCATTAAGTGGTTATAAAACACAATGAGTGCTGTAAACATTGAGGCAAGCGTTTGTTGCGAAGGACGATATTTCTTCTTATCAATAGCAAAATCAGCTTTTAGACTCTTAGGCGCTTGGATTTTAAATGGGAACCAATGTTCATTAGCAGCAGAATAACCGTTAGTAATACTGAAACGTTCTTGATTCGATGTGCCAATCCAAGTAACTGGTGGCTGCCAACAAAAGTCTGCATATTCTAATAAATCAGATTTTCGCAATTGATCTATCGGTTTTTGTTTAATGAGAAAAGACCATAAAAGAAAACGTTCAACATCATTTCTAAATCGATCATAGGTATGATTGGACTTATTTCTACCAACATACGTTAGAAATAATTTTCCCCAACCAAATTGTTCTGACCACCAAGGTTCATTATCAGAAAATATTATTTTTAACTGTGGATAATCTTCAAAATCGAAATCACATAGATCAAGATATGGCGGATATAAAGGAAATGGTTTAATGGATGACATGATTAAAACCTAATAGTTATATTTCTTATATGTTATAAATTTACGGTTTAATTTTTTTATCCGTATCCATAGTAATTGTCTATGTGTAACAGCAAACATGATGACATTTTATAGAACAAGTAGGTAAATGATTAAACAAGGTAATGTGGACAATGAAAGCAGTTTAAATCATCCTAGTCACTATGTCCAATACTGAAGAGTATCGGACATAGTGAGCGTATATTTAACTAAG
>CAWVWK010000096.1:0-9663 GCA_963933725.1 uncultured Colwellia sp. | reverse complement strand
CCACCACCGCAACCATATAAGCCAGTTAAAAAACTAGCAGTTACTACGGACAATAACTTCTTGCTAAATGCTTGTTTCATAATGTTTTTATTTCTATGTCTATATTTGTATTATATTTGTTTATTTATATTACAGGGATTGTTTTACAGGGATTGTTGAAGTTTAATGTTATAGTGCTGCGGTAGTTGAAAACATACCAATATAAGCACTGAACTGATAAGCCTTATCAGTCTTCTTCTTTCTTTTTTCGTATACTTAAACCAAGTTCCTGACCACGGTATTTTGCGTAATAACTACAGCCGATAAACATAATGGTAGCAAAAAGTAACTCCAAAGACGCCCAAATTCTATCTTCAGGTATTACCCAAAGCGTGGTCAAACTATGAAGAAAATAAATTAGTACAATAAAGTTGGACCATGCATAGGTAAAAGGGTTGCCTTGTATCAAACCCTTTAATGGAAAAAGTAAAGGTAAAGTGAACATGATCAGTGATAACGTAGGGCTTAAGTTTTCACTCGGATTTAAAATAATTAACCACAAAGGCATATAAACAAGTAAGGCAGTGTAGCCTGTTAAACCGATGATTTTATAATTAATCGTTGATAATTTTTGTTGCGTCATAAAATACTTCTATTCGCGATTAAGAAAAAAGGTTAATACGTTTTCAGGAGGTCTGCCCATTACTGCTCGAGAGCCATCTGAAACAATAGGGCGCTCAATAAGCTTAGGGGTTGTAGCCATCGCTTCAATTAAGGTTGCATCAAGAGCACCTTTTAGGTTTTGCGCACTAAATTCAGTTTCTTTGACACGCATCATTTCAATGGGTTTAAAACCTAGCTCAGCCACTAACGTTTTAATTGTTGTAACAGACAAAGGGGTCTTTAAATATTCAACAATACTTAGCTGCTTTTCATCGCTGATATGTTCTTTAATTAATTCAAGTGTTTGCCTGCTTTTAGAACACCTAGGGTTATGGTAAATCGTTAACATGGTTTGTGACTCTTGTTTAAAGTAATTATTAAAAGAATTTTACTGGTTGCAGGGGGATTGTCAACGTATAGAGCATCGTATTGGTTATATGCCTAGGGTCTGTTGAACTTTCATTTTAGCCTCTGCTATAGGCTACTTTTTAAGATAACAAGATGTAAAAAGTGCTATGTCGTTATTCTACTTTAACTGCTACTCCCGATGTTAGGTTGAAAACTAGCCACATCCCTTCGGGTTGCATTGAAAAACGTTACTCTTTGTTACTTAAAATGCATTTGGAACAACCAAACATTAAACTAGCACCTTGATTAACTTTTTTAAATAGCAATAGAGCAGTAAACTAAAATATTAACAGCCCCTAGTACATACGTTATTTTACATGAAAAGGTTTAAGCTGTGAGCAAAAAAATTTCAGTCTTTTAGGCCTTAGAGCTTTTATTAACCTTTTAGCGTTCCCAAAACGGTGTATCCTCATATTTCGTTTAACCTACATAACTCTATGAGAGACCATTGTTGAGTTGATGAGTTCTATTTTGTTAACCGAGTCATACAAGCAAAACTATAACCTTTTTAACCTGTTCTCTTCTTCTTGAAATTGTAAAATTCTAGCTTTAATACGTTTTTTGATCAGCGGCTGGTTATCTACAAAATTATAACTCGTGTGCAGTTCGTCCACGGCCTTACTATAGGCGCCTAATAAAGCATATACTTCGGCTTTTGTCATATGCATTAACCCTAGGTTTTTTTGTCCAGCATAAACGTTAGTTAAAATATCATAAGCAATAAAATTACCAGGGTGGACAATAAGAAAGTCCTGTAAAAGGTGTGCAGACTTCGCATAATCTTTGGTGCTTAATAGCGCGTTAGCATAGTTTAAAGTCACCACGGTATTATTAGGCATGATGAGGCTTAATCGCTCAAGCATTTCTAAGGCTGGTTGATATTCTTTTAATTCAAGCAAAACATCTGTAAGCGCATCAATATAGAATAAATTGTTTTTATCATCAGCATTTAATGCTAAAAGCATTTCTTTAGCTTTTAATATTTGTTTATCTTCAAAGTAAGAAAGTGCTAAACCATACTCGGCTGCTTTTTTTATGGCATAAGATCTATTTTTAAGTATTTTGTTGTAATAGCTAATATTGCTTTTAGCGTTACCTTGATATCTTGCTTTGATTCTCGACTTCGCCAATTCAAAAGGTAGGCTAGGGGGTAAGTTTCTTGGCGGGTAGTTATGAGCTCTTTGCCTAGCATCCGCGATACGTGCTTCAGGTATAGGGTGAGTTAAAAGCATTGCAGGTGGCTTGCTCGCATATCGATATTTAATCGACATTTTTGTGAAAAAATCAGGAGCCCCTTGCGGGTCAAAATTGCTATTAGCCAATAAAGCAATACCAACGCGGTCTGCTTCTTTTTCATTACCTCGAGTATAGTTAATACCAGCTTGTTGGCCTGCAGCCATACTGACACTTAAAGTTGCCATCCCAAGTGCAGGATTGACGAGCGCGAGTAAAATGCCCGATAGCATACCCGCAGTACTTAAAGCTTGAGTTTGATTTTGCGATTCAATTCTTCGCGCTAAATGGCGTTGGGTAACATGAGATATTTCATGAGCAATAACTGATGCTAATTCACTTTCTGTTTCAGCTGTTGTGATTAATCCACTATGAATACCTACGTGACCTCCAAAAAATGCAAAAGCGTTAAGTTCATTATTGTTGATTATAAAAAATTTGAATGCATAATTAACGTCTTGAGCATTCTTTACAAGTTTGTTGCCTAAATGATTTATATATTCTATTAATACAGGGTCTTGGATAAGTGGAGAGGTAGCACGTAATTGCCTCATCATGGCATTGCCAATTTGACGCTCTTTATCTAGAGATAAAACACTTACGCCTGAAATACCAATATCAGGTAACTTGTTTTTATCATTCCTATTAGCATTTGCATTATAGCTTGTCGTTAAGGCTATCAGTATAAAAGTGAAGAAACTGATGAAAAAAGGCTTTGAGTTGAACAGCATCATATTATTAGGTGGGGTTTCCTATTTATAGTTTAAAAAATTTTCATCTTTATGAAATGTTATTCGGCTAGCTTAACATAACCGTTTTCTAATCTTTAGGTGAATATTAAGTTAAATTTAGTTATTAATAGAACAAAGTGTTTTTTACCTTATTTTGTTAAAGCTTTAGACTGTAAGTTGATTAAAAAATTCACTTTATTTAACAAATGCTGATTATTTATAGTAAATAAAGCTTAAAGTGGTATTTATCTAGATAGATTCGCATTAAACTATATTATGAACCGAATAACTTATAATATTGGCTTTATTATTTAGATGGCTCTTAGATAATGCAAATAACACATTACGATGCGAGTGAAGAAGTATGTCCTTTACCGCTAGTTAACATGCGTCTAATGTTGAAAAAAATACCAACAAATGGCGGCATTTTGATTCTTAAGGTTTCAGATAGTAGCTCGAAAAAGGATATTACTAAATACCTTGATAAACATGGGTATCATTATGTTACAAAAAAGCTTGATTTGCAGTTGGTTGAAATTTCAATTTATGTTTAATTAACGTTAAGATAGAACCTACCTAATTAAAGACTACGTTATTAAAGTTTAGACCTTTTAGCATTACACTTTCAAGAAGAACATTCTCATTAATAACAAGGAAACGTATGATTAAACTCTTTACAGACTGGTATAAACTTAAATTTTCAGATCCTAATGCTGTCGCATTAGTTTTAATTTTAGTTAGCATATTTTTACTTTTTGCTTTATTTAGCAATATTCTGATGCCCGTCTTTGTCGCAATTGCGGTTGCTTTTTTATTAGATTTACCTACTAATAAACTCGTCGAAATGAAGCTATCTAGAGTGGCAGCAACTATAATTGTGGTGAGTGTTTTTATTAGCTTTTCTCTACTTGCTTTGCTTGGCCTTATGCCAATAATTTGGCAACAAAGTAGTAACTTGCTACAAGAAGTGCCTTCTATGTTTGCACAAGGCCAAAGTTATTTACTGACGCTTCCAGACAAGTATCCTGAGATATTTCAAGCTTCTCAAATAGAAGCGTTTATATCCTCTTTTAAAGATAAAATGTTGGAATGGGGAGAGCTGGTTTTAAAGGCATCTTTAAATTCACTTTCAAACCTTGTTGCCTTATTGATTTATCTGATTTTAGTACCTTTGATGGTCTTTTTCTTCTTAAAAGATAAGAAAGATATCCTTGCTAACTTCTCGATTTTTATTCCTAAAGAAAGAAAAATGGCGAGAAAGGTTGGTAAAGAAATGAACCAGCAAGTACTGAATTATATTCGTGGTAAAATCATTGAAATCATTATTGTTGGGGCTTCAACGACACTCGCATTTGTCTTACTTGGACTAAACTATGCTGTTTTGCTAGGGCTCATTGTAGGTCTTTCTGTGTTGGTACCTTATGTTGGCGCAACAGTCGTTACCATACCTGTATTTTTAGTGGCATTATTCCAATGGGGGTTTAGTAATGAATTGGGATATGTCATGCTTGCTTATGGGCTTATTCAAGCGATAGATGGTAATTTAATTGTGCCATTATTATTTTCCGAAGCGGTTAACCTTCATCCTGTAACGATTATAATTGCTGTTATTTTCTTTGGTGGCTTATGGGGATTTTGGGGTGTTTTCTTTGCGATTCCATTGGCAACATTAGTCAAGGCTGTATTTAATGCTTGGCCTACAGCGAAAGCAGAACAGGTTGCTGAGCCGAGTTAACTCGGCTATGCCAAGAGGGCTCATTAAAATGAGTCCATTCAACTTACCTATTTAAGCCTACCCATTTTAATTAAGTCCACCTTCACCTGCAATAAATAGAAGACTTAAAGCTTGTAAAGCTATATCTTTTTATCAAATTAAACCTTATCAACTGTTTATGTTTTTCCTGCGTGCTTTGTTATGTGGTATTAAATTTGCTCTTTCATTGAAAATGTCAAAAAAACATCATGAAGGTTAAATGCAGTTATCAACTTATGTACCTCGTTTAGATAAAAGTAAGTTTAGTCAAATAAAAGGCTTAGGTACACCTATATTGGTCATGGCAGCCCTCGGTATGGTTATTTTGCCAATGTCTCCATGGCTACTCGATTTACTCTTTTCATTTAATATCGCATTATCACTTGTTGTTTTACTTATCACGGTTTATACCCTCAAGCCACTTGATTTTGGGGCTTTTCCTTCAGTATTACTTATCGCAACGATATTAAGGTTAGCCCTTAATGTTGCCAGCACACGAGTGGTGTTGCTTGATGGTCATGAAGGACCTGAGTCTGCAGGTAAAGTTATTGAGGCTTTTGGCTCTGTTGTTATTGGCGGAAACTATGCCGTTGGTCTTGTTGTCTTTCTCATTTTAATTATTATTAATTTTGTCGTGGTAACCAAGGGCGCTGGTCGAATATCAGAGGTAACAGCTCGATTTACTTTAGATGCGATGCCTGGTAAACAAATGGCAATCGATGCTGACTTAAATGCAGGGTTTATAAACCAGGAACAAGCAAGAGAAAGACGAATTGAAGTAACCAGTGAAGCTGATTTTTATGGTTCAATGGATGGTGCAAGTAAATTTGTAAAAGGGGATGCGATAGCAGGCATTCTCATTCTGCTTATCAATATTATTGGTGGTTTAATCATTGGCATGGTTCAACATGAACTGAGCTTCAATGAAGCGGTGGAAATCTATACACTGCTTACTATTGGTGATGGTTTAGTTGCTCAGATCCCTGGATTGTTACTCAGTGTTGCTACGGCGATAGTGGTGACAAGGCAAAATACATCACAAGACCTTGGCGATCAAATGAGTGGCCAATTAGGTCAAAATAAATCGCTTTATATTGCATCAGGGATAATGTTTGTAATGGGCCTTATTCCAGGAATGCCTCACTTTGTCTTTTTATTATTTAGTGGATTAATTGCAGCAACGGCTTTTTTAGGGGGAAAAAGTAAAGTTAAGAAAGCTGCCGCTGTTGCCCAAGAAGTTGCTCAGGAAAGAATGCAGAGTCAACAAAAAGAAGAGGAAGTTAAAGAGCTCGATTGGGATGACGTTTCACATGTTGACATTATCGGTTTAGAAATCGGGTATCGTCTAATTCCGCTTGTCGATAAAGGACAAGGAGGGGAGCTCTTAAGTCGTATTAAAGGTGTACGAAAAAAACTTTCTCAAGAATTTGGTTTCTTAGTACCTGCCGTCCATATTCGAGATAACTTAGATCTAGAGCCTAATGCATATCGTATTTCTCTTATGGGAGTAACGATAGGAACGGCTGAAATACGCCATGATCAAGAGCTTGCTATTAACCCAGGTCAAGTTTTTGGCTCTTTAGAAGGGGTAGAAACAAAAGATCCAGCTTTTGGTCTAGATGCTGTATGGATAAATCAAGGTCAGAGAGAGCAAGCTCAAACTTTAGGTTATACCGTCGTTGACTCGGCAACCGTACTGGCAACTCACCTTAGTCAAATCCTTACCAATAATGCTTCACAATTATTGGGCCATGAAGAAGTACAGAATTTACTTGACTTACTTGCTAAAACGTACCCAAAACTGGTCGAGGGTTTCATTCCGGATATTTTAACATTGAGTAACGTTGTAAAGGTATTACAAAGTCTGATGAACGAAGGTGTTGCTGTGCGTGATATGCGATCCATTATACAAACTTTGGTTGAATATGGACCGAAAAGCCAAGACCCGGAAGTCTTAACAGCGGCAGTCCGTATTAGTTTAAGAAAATTTATCATTCAAGATCTTGTGGGCGCTGATGTTGAGGTACCTGTCATTACCTTGGCACCTGAATTGGAACAAATGTTGCACCAATCAATGCAAATGGCAGGCGATGATGGGGCGGGCATAGAGCCTGGCTTAGCAGAAAGGTTGCAAAGCTCGTTAAGTGAAGGGGCATCGGAGCAAGAGCTAGCTGGTAACACACCTATTTTATTAACATCGGGGATATTACGTACAATTTTAGCTAAATTTGTAAAGTATACGATTCCTAGTTTAAGGGTTATTTCATACCAAGAAATACCAGATGATAAACAGATAAAAATTGTAAACTCAATTGGCCAGTCATAGTAGATATGATAAAGCAAAGTGAACCAAAAATTAAGTGGAGGTTGTGATGAAGATTAAACGTTTTGTTGCGAAAGATATAAGAACAGCACTAGTTAAAATCAAAGAAGAACTTGGTGAAGAGGCCGTTATCATGTCAAATAAAAAGATACCACAAGGTATTGAATTGATGGCAGCCATTGACTATAACCAGGAGGAGAAAAGTCAGCCGGTCAGCCCAAATAGCGAACAAGAAGAAAAGGCTCAAGCATCACAAAACACATCAATAAACAACGATGATTATAAGACAAAAGCGCCACGACAAAACAATAAAGTTAGTGGATTTACTCATAATGAACCAGAAGATAGCTTATCGAGCTTATTAAAAAGAAAAGTACAGTCTAGCCAAAACTCAACAGAAAATGTGCCTTCTAATGAAAGTAAACCAGTAGACCTTTCAACCAAACTTCCGGAAGAAATGGAATTTGAAGATGATAGCACTATAGAAGCACAGCTTAAAAGTTTTACTCAAAGACTAAAAAACTCGACGTCTGAAGGTTTTATCGAAGCGCCATTACCTTTAACGACTTCTCAAGTAGCTCAAGATGATGAGTCACTAACTAGAAACAGCCCAGAAGAAAACGTCCCTGAAAGTAGCCAAAATACTGTAACGATGGACAATCAATCTTTGATACAAATAAAAGCAGAAATGTCTTCAATACGGTCTCTGCTAGAGCACCAAATGTCAGGTTTGATGTGGCAGAATTTAGCACAAAAAGACCCCCAAAGAGCGGTATTAAATGACAAATTGGTAGGGCTTGGCCTAACCGAAATAATTGCAGAACAAATTTCTGGCTATGTTGAGGAAAAAGAAAACGAACAAAAAGCATGGCAACAATCGCTATCCTTGCTGTCTGAACAATTAAATACAACCAAAAATGATATCCTCAATAGAGGTGGGGTAGTTGCTCTTGTAGGTCCTACAGGGGTAGGAAAAACAACAACGGCAGCTAAACTTGCCGCTCGATTTAGTCAAATACATGGTAAAGATGAGGTTGTTCTAATTTCGACAGATACTTATCGTATCGCTGGTTTTGAGCAGCTAAGACAATATGGAGAAATGATTGGATGTCCTGTTGAATTAGCGAAAGATAGCAGTGAATTAGATGCCTTATTGCAGCGCTATATCTCTAAAAAACTCGTCTTAATTGATACTGCAGGGATGAGCCAAAGGGATTTAAGGTTGTCTAATCATTTGTCTTCTCTGATGTCGAGTACAAGGGTTAAAGTGAGGAATTATTTGGTTCTTTCAGCTATAAGTCAGCATCAAGTGATGCAAGAAAATGTCGAGCACTTTAAAAAAATCCCGCTGTCTGCTTGCATATATACTAAGCTTGATGAAAGCGTTAGCTTAGGTGAATTACTCTCTATTTCAATTCAAAATGGTCTTCCTTTAGCATATTTAACTGACGGACAAAAAGTTCCTGAAGATATTAAAATGGCAAATACCGATAAATTGGTTCAGCTAGCTGACAATATGGCAAATAGATTTAAAAGTAACGAAGCGCTCTTTAACAGCAGACGTCCCATAGCAGCATCTATAGCGTCATCACTCTCATCATAAATAATTTCTGTTTATAAAGTGAGGGCGCATAGATGTTTATAATTCAGAATAGCCAATAGGTGATAAGTGAGTATTAAAGTATGATAGATCAAGCGAGTAGTTTAAGGAAAAGCGATCATAATAAAAAAGTTAAAGTTATTGCCATTTCAGGTGGAAAAGGAGGCGTAGGAAAAACCAATGTCACCTTAAATACCGCAGTTGCTTTAGGCAGGCAGGGTAAACGTGTTGTTGTACTTGATGCCGATCTTGGGCTGGCGAATGTTGATGTGATGCTTGGCTTAAGAGTACATAAAAACTTATCGCATGTGCTCTCAGGAGAGTGTGATTTAGATGATATTATGCTTGAAGGACCAGCAGGTATAAAAATAATTCCTGCAACATCTGGCTCACAATCGATGGTTGACTTAAAGGCAGCTGAGCATGCTGGGTTAATTCGTGCGTTTAGTGAAATGCAATCGAAATTTGATGTCCTTATTGTTGATACAGCGGCAGGTATTTCCGATATGGTATTAAGTTTTACTCGAGCAGCGCAAGATGTTGTTTTAGTCGTTTGTGATGAACCTACCTCTATAACAGATTGTTATGCATTGATTAAGTTACTTAGTAAAGAACATGGGGTTTACCGGTTCAAGGTAGTAGCCAATATGATACGTAACGAGAAAGAAGGTCAACAACTTTTTAATAAGCTAGTTACCGTAGCAGATCGTTTCTTAGACGTTACACTTGAGTTGGTTTGTGTTATTCCTTTTGACGAAAATATTCGACGTTCCGTTAGAAAACAGCAGGTTATTGTTGAAGCCTATCCAGACTCTCCCGCCTCAATAGCATTTAATGGTTTCGCTTCGAAAATTAACCATTGGCCAATCCCTATGCAAGCCTCGGGGCATTTAGAGTTTTTTATAGAACAATTAATTACACATTAAACGTTTTAGAGGTGCGGTTTAAGCGTGGTAAATAAAAATTTTTACAG
>CAWVWK010000095.1:0-9874 GCA_963933725.1 uncultured Colwellia sp. | reverse complement strand
AGTTATCCCAAATCATAACGACTTATTTGCAAGGGCTAACCAAACCGCTGCTGTTAGATGGCGTTATTGCTAACCAAGTTTTTGCTACTAAATACGGAAAACCTATTGAGTTAACACAACAACGCTTTGAAACAATTTGGACTGGTACATACAATGAAGGTGGTTTAAAAGAAAACCTTTATTTAAATTATTTTTGGCCAGAGTGCCCTATGATAGACGAATATAAAGAGGATATTAAATCACTTTACACGCCTATTTTTTCTCATGTGGTGAAGGGATAAATAATGGAATTAATTAACCTAGATGCTGCGACAATCCCTTTATCAGGCAAACACTTGATTGAAGCAAGTGCTGGAACTGGAAAAACTTATAATATCACTAGGATTTATTTAAGGTTGCTACTTGAAAGAGAACTGACAGTAGAGCAAATATTACTGATGACTTTTACAAAGGATGCAACACAAGAATTAAGAGGGCGAATTGATTCTTTTTTACGTGATGCACTGGATAACTGGGAACCCCTGTGTCAAGCAGATGATTATTTTAAGCAAATTGACGCGAGAGTGTCCGCACAGAAACGTATATTTATGCTTAAACGGGCTTTATTGTTTCTAGATGAAGCATCTATTTTTACAATTCATGGTTTTTGCCAGCGCGCTTTAACACAACATGCCTTCTCTAGTGGACTGTCGTTCAATGCCAATATGTCAACTGATAGTCGCTTAATTGCTTTAGAGGCCTGCCAAGATTGGTATAGACACCTTGCAAAACAAGCTGACGGCGTAGACAGTGCTTTTTATTTAGTGACTACATTTTGGTCTGATCCTGATAAGTTTATGGCTAGCTTTAGTAAAGCGATTACTCACGAAAGTGAAATCACAGTAACCGATCCAGCTAAAGTATTAAGGCATATTATTAGCTTAGCAAGACAAGCATTATCATCAATAGAAAGCAATGAAGAATATCTTAATCAAACCTTAATTACACATAAAAAAATAGAAGAAACACAGACTCGTAAAGTTGAATTTGCTTTTCTCAAAGCTCGCTGTGAATCCATTGCTAAATGCTCCTTAGAAGAGCCAGATGAAACTTCGTTTCGAGAAAGTGTAGATAAAGGTCTCTCAAAATATTTATTTAGCGCTAGTAGACACCCGAAAGTTGCTAAAGCTAAAATAAAAGAGGCATTAGCCCCTTGTGTTCAGCTTGAAAAAGCTTTGTCAGATTTTGCCAAAAACTACTCAAGAGCAAAGGCTTACATGATCGTAAAAACGGGGATATATCAAATAAGAAAACAGGTTAGCGATAAGAAAAAGTTGCTTGATATACTTGATTTTGACGATTTAATTAACACACTAGCCACTTGTGTTAATTCAGGAAACAATAAAAATCAAACCACTTTAGCTAAAGCACTTGTTACACAGTACCCCGTTGCGCTGGTAGATGAATTTCAAGATACTGATCCAAAACAATTTTCTATTCTAAAAGGCATTTACTATCAAGACATAGAGCAGAGTCAAGCCTTTGAAAGCAACCTAATAGAAAATAAACTAAATAAAGAGACTGCCAATAATAGGGTAAAAGATTCTGTCAGTAACGAAAGCCTTACGACAGCACTCTACTTAATAGGCGATCCTAAACAAGCTATTTACGGTTTCCGTGGTGGTGATGTTTTTGCTTACCTTAGTGCGCGATCTGGTTGCGACTACCATTGGTTAATGGATACGAATTGGCGCTCAAGCCCGAGTATTATCAATGCCTACAATCATTTGTTTTTTGGTTCTGCAATTGAAAAAGGTGAATGTCCTGACATTGGTCCTTATCATGAAAATGCTGACGATAGGGGATGTGGCCAGAACAACGAATCATTGCATGGTTCTTTAATAGATGACAAAGTGTTTGGCTATCAAATCCCTTATCAAATGGTTAATGCAGGTAAGGAAACAAGTAATCTCAATATCTGCAGCCAACTTGCCAAAGATAATGAAAATAAATCACTACATTTTATTCATTTTGAACCAACCGAGCATACAACAGCTCAATCTCAACGGCCACTAATGGCACAATGGTGTGCTAAGGAAATAAGTTTATTACTAGGTAATAAATCAAATGGCCAACGTGATTCAGATGAAAGTTCAACAATACATCAAGATGTTGCATGTGTTTCGCCAAAAGATATTGCTATTCTTGTGCGTGATGGAGGAGAAGCAAATGCGATAAAAAAAGCACTTTTAGAAGCAAACATAGCAAGTGTTTTTTTATCTGACAAAGCAAACTTGTTTGAATCAGAACAAGCTAAACAAATTGCATTACTTTTAAAAGGTATCATTACACCTGAAGATGAACGTTCTTTCTTAGGGGCTATTACTTGCGGTTTACTCGGCTTTGATTTACATAACTTATATGAACTGCAACAAGATGAAATAGCTTATCAGACATTACACTTTGCTTTTATTGATTATCGTGAACATTGGTATAACAAAGGCTTTATCTCAATGTCCATAGCGATGTTACATCGTCACTTTAAATTACCTAGCTTGAATAAAGATAGGGTTCTAACAAATATCCTACATTTGTTTGAATTGTTGCAACTGGCTAACCAGCGCTTTCTTCATCCTCAAGAGTTACTGTATTGGTTTGAGAAACAATGTGAGCCTATACAAAATGGCGCTGAAGTTGAAGCCGAATTACGTTTAGAGAATGACGGAGATCTCGTAAGGATTATTACCCAACATGGATCAAAAGGTCTTGAATATCCTATTGTCTTCATTCCTTTTGCTACAAGACAGCGTAACCCCCTTAAAGTTGGCAATAGAGACGTATCTTATATTGAATACCATAATGATAATAACAAACTTGTATTGAGCCTTGATGGTGATGAAAAAGCCAAAAAGTGTATGGCAAACGAGGCATATGCAGAATCTATTCGCCTGCTATATGTGGCAATAACAAGGGCTGAACGTAAATGCTATATTTTTACCACACCCTTTAAAGCATTTGAGTTATCCCCCTTAGGACAAGCGCTTAAATGGAAAAAAGATGATAGTATTGCAGACAGTATAAGGCGTTTGATAGCAAAGGCGCCAAATGATATTAGTTTTGATACCGTAAACCTTGAACAACTAGAAGGCTGTTTTGTTAATGCGGTTTCATCACCAAGCTCACAAATAGCTAAAGAAAAACCTAAAGGCAATTCATATCAAGCAAGCCGCTTTTATGCTCATATTGAGAGAGACTGGTGGCTAAGCTCTTTTACAGCATTGAGTAAGAGACTAAGACATGACGGAAAGTCTAGTCCGAATAGAGACAGCGACTTAACCGAAATACAAGCAGATTCTTCGTCGTTTGATAAACAACCAGAAAATGAGAGCTTGCTGAGATTTAACATACTTAAAGGAGCTCGTACAGGTAACTTTTTACATAGCCTTTTGGAGCATACCAATTTTACTCAGGACGACTGGGCTTCACAACTCGTTAGCAAAACAGCCACTTTGAGTGAATTAGCAGCGGATCATTCACTTGAAGATTTGGTTAATTGGTTAAACGAAATTATCCACTGCCCTTTAACAGCAAATTCCGATCATCATGCGTTTAGCTTGAAGCAAATACCAAATAATAAAATGTTAAAAGAAGTTGAATTTTATTTCCCTATGGAAAATGCAAGCAGTGAACGGTTAACGGAGCTGTTAAGTGAGCATAGAAGGCAATATTATCACAAACGTTTAAATGCAAAGGTAAGCTGTGTAAAAGAATCAGAACTTGATAATAACTCGATGACTGTTCAAGCTAACCGAGTAAGTCTACCAAGTTATGCTTCACTAAAAGGCATGATGCATGGATTTATTGATTTAGTGTTTGAGCATGAGGGAAAATATTTTCTATGTGACTATAAATCTAGTCATCTTGGGGACAATTTTGATGACTATTCTCAAGCGTCCCTTCATGAAAATATTGAGCGAAATCATTACGATTTGCAATATCTTATATACAGTGTTGCCTTGCATCGATACCTGAAGGCTTCATTAGAAGATTATGATCCAAAAACACATTTTGGTGGATCTTATTACTTATATCTTCGTGGTATGAAAGCTTCAGATATGAAGCAAGATAATGAATTCCAAAGCGGAGTCTATTTTCGACAAATTGAACTCTCGACGTTAGAAAAATTTGACGCTCTATTCTCGGGTAAGTTTCCTCACGCTACGAGTAATTTAGATGACAAGCTGTCAACTCAGGAGCTAATGTAAAAAATGAATGACATCGATGATAAAGTTGAACAAGTTAATATGTGCAGAGAAGGGAAAGCAATAATAGAGCTGCCTTATTATTCTTACGTCCATGCTTGTCGCTATTTAAGTCAACTTGAAGCAATAGATTACTTTTTTGCAAATGAAGTGATCATGGCCTTTTATACTCACTTATCCTCATTGAAAAACGCTACTAATAAGACTATATCGAAAGAGGGCGGTTATAGTTTCAGTTTGCTACAAGAAAACACTAAACAACTTTGGCATATTTTCGCCATGCTAAGTCAAAGCTTACGCCAGGGGCATACGTGTTTAACAATATCAAAGCTTGCTTTGTTACATATTGCGCAAGATGAATTACATATAGGCTATAAATTTGATGATGAGATGTATTTATCTCAATTGCTCAATAACATGTATATTGGTTCAGAGTCTAATCAATTGGTGGTTTATTCTCAGGGTAGGCTATACATGCGCCGTTATTTTCAATTTGAGCAAGAATTAAAGCAACATATCGTAGATAAACTCTCTATACCAGGCGAACACGATGCAAAGGATATTAAACAAACGGTCATGCGTTTATTTCCTGAAGACAATAGTAAAGACGAAATTGATTGGCAAAAATTAGCAGTAGCTAATGCACTTAACAAAAAGTTCAGTATTATTGCTGGTGGTCCCGGGACAGGTAAAACGTATACTGTTACAAAACTCTTAGCCGCTATATATATGCTTTCTAATGCTGGAAATGAGACTGTTAAAGAAAGTAATAAGCTATTGAATAACAAAGCTATTTATAAAAAACCATTAGAAATAGCTTTAACAGCGCCAACAGGAAAAGCAGCACAAAGGCTTCGCGAGTCTATAGAAATAGCGCTATTAGGTTTTAAAGGTACGATTTGTGATGAAATATTATCTCTAATTTCCACCAACACTAAAACATTACACCGCCTGCTTGGTGTTATTCCAAACAGTCCAAATTTTAAGCATAATGAAAAAAATCTGTTATCGTGCGATGTTTTGTTAATTGATGAAGTCTCAATGGTGGATTTACCTATGATGGCTCGGATCTTTAGGGCTTTAAAGCCCGAAGCGAGTGTCATTTTTCTTGGTGATGCCGATCAATTACCTTCGGTCGCTGTAGGAAGTGTATTAGCTGATTTGGCTCCAAGTCCGCACCCCGGTTATAGCGATAAAAATCTATTGCAGCTGTCAACCCATTGCCAACTAAGTCATGAACTTTTAAAAGATGCCATGCCACCCCCCAGTAGAGCAGTTAAAAACTATGATTATTTAAGTTTTTTATTAAAAAGTCGTCGCTTCGATGGTGATGGCTATATCGGCAAAGTAGCTAAATCAGTCATAAAGGGCGATGTTTCATCAAGTTGGGCCTTATTACATAAAAATCAGCTCAATAAGCAATTAACAGAAAATAAGCAAATAAGTCATAAAGAACTGAGCTTAGTTGAACATGATTTATCAACGTGGCTCAAACCTTTAATTGATAACTATTACAAAGGCCTATCACACTGTGATGAGCCAACAGAAGCTTTTGAATTACTCGCTAAATTTAGAATTTTATGTGTGATGCGTGTTGGCGAGTTTGGTGTAGAATCAATAAATACATGGGTTTCAACCTATTTGTCAGGTAATGAACCTTCTGTGAAGCAATATATAAAACAAGTATCTTTTGAAAATGATAAACGCCATTATCATGGTATGCCTGTCATGATCACCCAAAATAATTATCGCATGAACTTATTCAATGGTGATATCGGTTTGATATGGTTTAATAAAAAAAGCAAGCGACTTGTTGCTTACTTTGAACACAGTGATACAAGTAAAGAAGAACTTGATAGTAGTAATCAACAGTATCGACAGTTTCTGCCATCAAGACTTCCAACATTTGAACCTGTTTATGCGATGACTATTCATAAAACCCAAGGAAGTGAATTTGAACACGTAGCGCTGATTTTACCTAAGTTAAATCCTACAATGCCTGTTAAGAATGACGATAATCAGTTATTATCTCGAGAATTACTGTATACAGGAATAACTCGAGCTAAAAAACGCTTAACGATATGTACTCAAAAAAATGCTTGGGAGCAGGGCGTTAAAGCGAGGGTAAACAGAGAGTCAGGTTTGTTTTGAAGTCAGAGACAAAGCTGTTTTTTCTCGTTTAACTTTAAGACTAGAGATTGACATAAGCGCTAATTGTCAAAAATTAAATATCAGGGATAAAACCGAACATGCAACTTCAATTTGTTGATAAAAAGAAATATCGTAACCACCTAAACCTCGTAATATTTGCCTTTATAGCGACTTTACTTACTTTATCTTTAGTATATGGAGCCCTGTTGATAAAAACGTTTTCAGATCTACCTAATCAAATCGGTTTTATGTCAAACACAGAACAACAGAAAGAGCTAAACACTGATATAGACGTAACTTTGAAAGGTGATGGAATAAGTTCCCCAAAGACCGAGCAATTAACACAACAAGATGAGCCGCCAACAAGTAACTTTAAATACAATTTATTAGGGGTGATTTTGGCTTTAATTACTTGTATATTTTTGCTTAGTAAATTTAGACGTTCTGATTTTTTCAAAGAAATCTATTATGTGTGGCAATTAAAGCAGGTACAAAATCAAATTTTCAGAAAACTTAAAAATATCAAAAAAGCGGTTAAAGAAGATGATAAAACGGCCATGCTTATACTTACTTTTTACTACGAAGGCTTAAAGCAAGTTTATGAGCTTGATGACAACACTATCACCATGGGAACGATACACAGAGATATTGATTTATTAAAGGACGAAGTTAAACAACAAGGAGTTACCATTGAAATTACAGATTTTGATGTGAGCTTGCTTAAAGGCTATTAATTAATTTAAGGCATGCTTATTATATCGATTCCACAGTCTTAAATAAGTAGTTTATATAATGCCTAGTTGAAATGAAATGTTAAAAAACCAGCAATATGCTGGTTTTTTATTTCAAAAGGTAATGACTTTAAGTCAAATTATCTTGCTCTGAAGATAATGCGGCCTTTTGATAAGTCATATGGTGTTAATTCAACAGTCACTTTATCACCCGTTAAAATACGGATGTAGTTTTTACGCATTTTACCAGAGATATGTGCTGTAACAACGTGGCCATTCTCAAGTTCTACACGGAACATAGTGTTAGGTAGTGTATCTAAAACAGTACCTTGCATTTCAATATTTTCTTCTTTCGCCATGGGGCGGTAAACCTCTAAAGTTATCTTACAAAGCCGAAAAACATGAAAAATGCTTCAGCATAAAAAAAGTTGCGCGAATAATGCCTAATTGAGAGCAAAATGTAAAGGATTGTACTTATTTATTTATCAATTTATTGATATTTTTGACCCTTTACATTTTTCATACGCTAAATAGTTCAATATTGTGGTTGATTTATTATTCGGGTAATGAGAATTTATCGTTAAATGTAAGCCATTTACCTTCTACAAATCGTTCATGTGGAAAGTACTTTGTTTTATAGTTCATCTTTTGACATGCATCTATTTGATAACCAAGATATAAAAAAGCTAGTTCATGTTGTTGACACAATTTGATCTGGCTTAGTATTGAAAAAACACCTAATCCTTCCTTACGTCTTTCTGGTGCATAAAACGTATAGACCGCAGACAAAGCGTTATGAAGTTTATCGGTGACAGCTACACATATTAACGTTTCTTTGTCTTGGCTTATATCCCATGTTTCGATAAAGATCTGTTGGGTTAATTGACTACTTAAAAAACTTTCAAATTGTGCTTTTGTTGCTGGAAACATCGAACCATCACGATGGAGGGTATTAATATAACGTTCATATAATGGATAATAATTATCCATTAGCTTTTCAGAGGTTCTGATCACCAATGCTTTATTTTTTTTTAATAAACGTTTTTGACTCTTTGTGGGCGTAAATTTTTGCGTCAAAACGCGAACCGATTGACAAGCACTGCAACTAGGGCAATGGGGACGATAACTTTGATCGGCGCTTCTTCTAAATCCTTGTTCCATTAAAGCCGTGTAACTCGTCAAATTTTGCAGTCGTTCATCAACAGCGATGAGTAAGCGTTCGTCTTGGTTAGGTAAATAACTACAAGGAAATGCTGCTGTCAAACCAAATTCTAATTTGTATTCAGTCATGTATATTTATTAACATGTTAAGTGAGTTTTAGCTCTTTCACAGACCAAAAGTGTGAAGGCACTGCTTTATTTATAGCACACTCTTGGTATTCCATAAAAGAAAAGCGAGAAATATCAACAGCGCCCATATCAGCTAAAAAAGGATTCATTAATTGGCAATCTATAAACTTTACTCCAACAGATTCAAGATGTAGCTTAAGAGCAACTAATGCGCATTTTGACGCGTTATCTTTTAAATAGAACATAGATTCCCCAGAAAAAAAGCCATTTATTGCTACACCGTATAATCCGCCCACAAGTAAATCATCTTGCCATACCTCAATAGAGTGGGCGTAACCTTTTTGATGTAGTAATGAATAAGCGTTTTGCATAGGCTCAATTATCCATGTGTCATCATTTCTAAAAGGAGCATTGGCACATTGTGCTATTACCTCAGTAAAAGCGGCGTTTACTGTGATCTTATATGGGGATTTGTTAATAAATTTTCGTAGGGTTTTATTAATACGTAAGTCGTCAAGAAAAATAACAGTACGAGGATTTGGACTCCACCAAAGTAGCGGCTCACCTTCATTGAACCAAGGAAAAACACCACTATGATAAGCTTTTATAAGGCGTTGTGTGCTTAAATCCCCACCCATAGCAAGCAAGCCGTTAGGCTCTGTTAAGGCTTTATCTAAAGGGGGGAAATCAAGATTAATCTCAGATAATTGACTCAATGTGCGTGCCAAATAACCCTCCAAAAAAACAGTTGATATAAAAAGTTGTTAAGATATAACCTTTCATGCCAACTGCCTTGTAGATTTTTACTCTATTATAAGTTATCTAAGAAGCGCTCAGCATCTAGAGCAGCCATACAACCAGCACCCGCTGATGTAATGGCTTGACGATAGATATGATCAGCTACATCACCCGCTGCGAAGATACCTTTAACACTGGTTTGTGTCGCATTTCCTTCAGTACCACTGTTGATAGATATATAACCATCTTTCATATCTAGCTGTCCTTTAAACATATCCGTGTTAGGCTTATGACCAATTGCTATAAATACACCTGCTACATCTATTTCATTGGTTGCATCTGACTTTGTATCTTTTAAACGAAGTGATTGCACACCCATATTATCCCCAAGTACTTCATCTAAAGTACGGTCGGTATGCAAAATAATGTTTCCATTAGCAACTTTTTCATTTAAACGGTTAACTAAGATCTTTTCTGCACGGAAAGTATCACGACGGTGAACCAAGTGTACTTCACTTGCGATGTTTGATAGGTATAATGCCTCTTCAACAGCTGTGTTACCACCACCAACAACAGCAACCTTCTGGTTTTTATAGAAAAACCCATCACAGGTTGCACAAGCTGATACACCGCGCCCCATAAAGGCTTCTTCTGAATCTAAACCAAGATATTGAGCTGATGCACCAGTACAAATAATTAATGCATCACAAGTATACCCGCCAT
>CAWVWK010000094.1:0-9975 GCA_963933725.1 uncultured Colwellia sp. | reverse complement strand
AATGAAATGCCTTCGGCTAAAACTAATTCGTTGCCGTTAATAACAAATCTTTCATCACTTGTCGTAAAAGTAAAAGTATCACCGCTATCAGCATCTGTAGCAGATAAGTTACCAATAACGCCTGCAACTGCATTTTCTTCAATGCTTGCATTGCTTAAGCTAATATCTGTAGGTGCTGTGTTTTCAATTGGTAATGGATCTGTAGAGCTATCACTAGAGCTACCACAAGCTGTTAAAGTTGAAATTGTGACCAGTACGGCTAAGCTAAGTATACTTTTTTTAAAGTTCATTATGACTCCGTTAATTATTGTATCTAACTAATGTATAGTGTTTATTTATAATCGCTGTAGTTTAAACATACTCTAATAATAATGCAAATGAGAATAACTATTATTTACATTTTTTTTGTTGTTTTTTACAAAATAATAGTAACACCTTTTTTTAGGTTATTGTCGAACAAGTTTTTAGGTATACTTTGCTTACCCTTATTTTTGATGAAGACCCTCTCCATATGCCAGAGCTTCCTGAAGTAGAAGTTTGTAGACAAGGTATTGAACCGCATATTTTAAATCAAGCGGTTAGTGATGTTATTGTGCGTAATGCGAATATGCGCTGGCCTATAACTCCTACTATTTCGGATATTACTGGAGAGGAAATACTTTCGGTCTCTCGCCGCGCAAAATATTTACTGCTTGAAACGTCTAAGGGAATATTAATGCTTCATCTTGGTATGTCAGGGGCTATTAGGGTTATTAGTAAAGATACACCTGTTATCAAGCATGATCACTTCGACTTAGTTTTTGAAAATGGACTCGCGCTAAGGCTCAATGACCCACGCCGCTTTGGCTCAGTATTATGGATAACAGATGATATTCAAGATCACCCATTAATTAATAAACTTGGACCTGAGCCATTATCTTCAGATTTTAAAGACGATTACTTATTTGAGAAGTCTCGACATAAAACAGTGGCAATAAAAACCTTTTTGATGAATAACCATATTGTTGTCGGTGTAGGTAATATTTATGCCAATGAAAGCTTATTTAAGGCAGGAATCGACCCTAGGAAATCTGCAGGTAAAGTCTCTAAAAAACGTTATACCGCTTTAACTTCCCATATCAAAGAAACTTTATCGAATGCCATTAAGCAAGGTGGCACTACCTTAAAAGATTTTACTCAATCGGATGGTAAGCCAGGATACTTTGCACAAGAGTTATTGGTATATGGTAGAGGTGGTAAAGATTGCTTTGTTTGTAAGAATAAACTGAAAGAGATAAAACAAGCAGGCAGGGCAACAGTGTTTTGCCCTCACTGCCAAAGTTAAGGGCAACGTCATAAGAAAAACTCTTTAGCTAGTTTTCTCTAATGCTTCTTTAACAATAGGATGAACAAACTGGCTTACATCACCTTTATGTAAGGCAACTTCTTTTACTAAAGTTGAAGAGATAAAAGAATTACCTTCAGATGGTGTTAAGAATACACTTTCAAGATCAGGTGATAAGCGACGATTCATGTTGGCTAATTGAAATTCATATTCAAAATCAGATACAGCGCGTAACCCCCTAATAAGCACTTGTGCTTTATGGTGTTTGGCAAAGTCTACTAATAAACCGCTAAAGCCAACTACCGTTACATTTTCAATATGCGAGGTGATTTGTTTTATCATATCCACACGTTGTTCTAACGTGAAACGTGGTTTTTTACTTGGGCTAGAAGCCACACCAATAATCACTTCAGAAAATAAGTGGCTTGCACGATTTATTAGATCGACATGACCATTGGTAACAGGATCGAATGTACCAGGATAAATTGCTTTTATGCCAACAGAGTTTGCCATGCTTTGCTTATTCCACTTTAAATTTGATAATCACAAAGCCTATTGTAATAGCGGAAGTGAGTTTATGACAAGTAAGACTTAACAATTCATCCGAATATTCAAAATTTAGCGGTCTTTATCTACATACCCATCAGAAAATAAACACCAAAATAATTTATTGAGCAATAAATGCGCAATAGGTAAGTAATCGTATTTTGTTGCGGTATCTGGAAATTACTCAATAAATAACTTTTAATAAGTTATCCTTTTATGATGAAGCGATTAAATAAAGTATTTACTCAAAATAAATTTTTGTTATAGTAAATTAGATAGTATCATTGAATTTTTAAACGATTGTGCATATTTAGCAGCTTCTTCTAAATGTCACCGTGTTATATAATAAATTGTTAATAGATAAGGTTAATATGAAGACAAGGGATAAGATAATTCAAGCAAGCATTACACTGTTTAATGAAAATGGTGAGCGAAATGTTACTACTAATCATATTGCTGCTCATTTAAGTATTAGCCCAGGTAACTTGTATTATCACTTTAGAAATAAAGAAGATATTATCCTCTCAATCTATGAAGAATATGCGCGTGATCTTTTGCTTGATACTTTCCCTCAAGTTACTGACGAAAGTAAGCCACTTGATACTATTATTCAGTACATGGATGCGGTATTTCAAATGATGATGAAATTTCGCTTTTTCTACAGTAACCTACCTGTTTTACTTGATAAAAACCCGAATCTTAGAGATAAATACGTTGAAGTTCAGCAGTCTATTGCACAAAGAGTAAGTGAGTTACTTTTATCTTTAAGAGCTGCCAATGTTATTACTTTTAAAGATGAAGAACTGGCAGATATTGTAAGTATTTTGCGTATTATCAATACATTCTGGTTAAGCTTTTATCAAACACAAAACATTGTGCACGAGATTAACGACGCTGTTTTTTATCAAGGTGTTTTGAAAATATTAGTTATTTTAAGACCTTATACAACAGAAGAAGCATTGCCCGAACTCAACAAGGCGCGTGATATGTACCGTGAACGTTGCAGAATCTCAAAACAGGTTTAGCAAAAAACTTTACTAAAACAGGCGTAACTAAGCTGAAAAAAGGGCTAGGCTTTCGATTTAGCCCTTCGTAGATGTTTTATATCCTTGCATAAGTAAGTCCCAGTGCTTTAATTCCCATGCAAAGTGCTCCAACCTATTTTGTTCTTTTAAGAATGAACGCTTTAATCTATCCATGTTACTTTCTTGCCATTCAAGTGAGGCGGGGTTGCGAAATTCACCTCGGTCAAAGTCGATTAAATAAACGGCACCGTCTTTGTCTAACAAAATGTTATGGGCATTGAGATCATGATGATAAATTCCGTAATCATGAAAGCGTTTAATCGTTACGCCAATTTTTTTCCAACTTTCATCGCTAATTGGGCTTTGTAATGCACAATGTTGATCACTTATTTCCAGTAAACCAACTAAGTCTTTAGCGTTTTCAATTCGGCTACTTAATAAATCAGCTTGATAAACTAAACCATGTTTTATAATGCGATACGCAACGGGTTTAGGAGCAGGTAAATTCAGTGACTGCATTTTTTTTAGTAATTCAAATTCACATGCCGCACGGGTTTTGTTTTTATGGGTGAATATATAATGGTCTTTTATAAGTTTGCCGATGAGACCACCGCGGTAGTAGTGTCTTAATACCCATTGATGAGTATGTTCTTTATGAGGGTATTTTAAAAACCAAGTAGTTCCTCTACCTTGTGCTGTTCCGGTTACTAAATCTCTACTTTGCCAATAAGAATCACAAAGCATTTGTGGGGAAAATTCATCGAAAACTTGGCTGTTATACTCCCCAAAGCAATTACCTTGTTGGTAATCTTTAAATGTAGCTTCTTGCTCACTTAGTCTTTTATTACTCATTTAGTGTGTGTCCTGAACAAGTGAAGGAAGAATAGCTAGTGCGGTATTTATGGTATTTTGAGTTGCACCTTGATTGCTCTCAACGACTTTTAATGCATTTTCACCCAAAGCGCTCTGCTGTTTTGTATCTTTAAGTAGATTGAGCAAAGTTTCGGTGAGTAAAGTATGTTCACTTACGTTATTAAGATGATTGATTTGAATAATGCCATTTTCAGCTAATAGCTGCTGGGTAACCTCTCTAAAATTACTCATGTCGTTACCTACAACTATCGGCTTACTAAATAGTGCCGGTTCAAGCGGATTGTGACCGCCTATGCTAGAAAAGCTTCCGCCCATTATTACAACACTAACACAGGCTAGAGCAGGCATTAATTCACCAAGTGTATCTAATAACCAAATATTTTCAGTACTAACGAGGGTATTATGACTTCGCTTTGTAAGCGTTAGTCCTTGTTTTAGGCATAAATCTTCTACCTGTTCAAAACGCTCAGGGTGGCGAGGAACGATCACCAATAATACATCTGGCTGTTTTGTTAAAATGGACTTCAATGCTGTTATCATCATCTGTTCATCACCTTGATGGCTACTGGCAAGGAGTAAAATAGGGCGATTTTGGGGTAAAAGGCTTTGCAACTGCACTTGTTTCTCAGCTAAAGCAGCGTCTACTTTCATATCAAATTTCAGGTTACCCGATATACTACATGTAGCTTCATTAGCACCTAGTTCGATAAAGTTATCAAAGTTCTCTTTACTCTGGGTGAGGATAGAATCAAAAGCTTGTAATGTCGGTTTAATAAGTGAGTTTAATTTTTTATAGCTTTGCATTGATTTATCAGACAATCTGCCATTAATGAGCAGCAACTTTATGCCTCTGTTGCGGCATTGGCTAATAAGATTTGGCCAAAGCTCGGTTTCCATAAAAATAACCATTTTAGGTTTTACACGATTTAAAAAAAGCGTGGTAAAAGGCAATATATCTAGAGGCAAATAACCTTGTTGAACGCGATGGCCGAAAAGTTTTTTTACTTGTTCAGCACCTGTTGGAGTAAAAGTAGTTACTGTAATCGGTAAATGGCTATACTCAATTAATAGCTGTTCAATAAAGCTTCTTAGGGCGAGAACTTCGCCTACACTGGCAGCATGAACTACAATTCCACCTGTACAAAAAGGTTTAGGGAAAAAACCAAGGCGTTGCTTTAAATTTTGACGATATGCGGGATTATTTTTAGAGCGGATAACCAGCAATAACATCACCACAGGGAAAAGTAATAATAATGTTATTCGGTAAAGAAAAAGGGCGATCATAGAGAGCTCTTAAATTTAGGTTATAATAAGACCCAAGTTAATTGACGAAAGTGTTTGCTTATAGACGGTTTATTTTTCATTGGTTGATATAATTATACTCATTCTTTGTAAAGATGCTAGCGATGAAAGAGCGCGTTTATTGCAATGCCATTAAATAGAAAACTACTTTTTATGAATAAAGTTAGAGAAATATAGGGCGTTAAATAGTAGAGCTTTTGAGTTTTCAGCTTGTAACTCTGTTGCCCTTTAAAATGTCTTAATCGAGGTGCTAGTACACTTTTTTGTACAAAATAATGGTTTGAATAAGAAAAGCATTACATGGAAGCTATTCAAAATAAAATTAACGAGTACAATAGCGATCATTCTAGAGTATAAGCGCTCTGCGATACTAATTTCATATAATGAGACTGGTTTAAGCTAACAAATTGCGAATACTGCATAACGAATATTTATAACTAATACTCAATAAATCATGCGAATTACGAGGCGTCCATGTCAGAAAAATTTAATCAGTTTATTCAAGAACAAATAGCACAAGTTAAAGCAGATGGTCTATATAAAGCAGAGCGTGTTATTACTACCGCTCAGCAAGCTAAAATAGCTGTATCGACAGGCGAGCAAGTTGTTAACTTTTGTGCCAATAACTATTTAGGTTTAGCGAATCACCCCGATTTAGTCACGGCAGCGAAAGTAGGCCTTGATGAGCACGGTTTTGGTATGGCTTCGGTACGTTTTATTTGTGGAACGCAAGATATCCATAAAGCTTTAGAGTCAGGCATTAGTCAATTTTTAGGAATGGAAGATACCATTCTTTACTCTTCTTGTTTTGATGCCAATGCAGGTTTATTTGAAACACTATTAGGCGCAGAAGATGCCATTATCAGCGATGCGTTAAACCATGCTTCTATAATTGATGGTGTGCGTTTATGTAAGGCCAAACGTTACCGTTATGCAAATAATGACATGCAAGCGTTAGAGCAAAGTTTAAAAGATGCAGATGCTGCTGGCGCACGCTTTAAGTTGATTGCAACCGATGGTGTGTTTTCGATGGATGGCGTAATAGCCAACTTAAAAGGTGTTTGTGATTTAGCGGATAAATATAATGCGATGGTTATGGTGGATGATTCTCATGCTGTTGGTTTTGTTGGTGAAGAAGGTCGCGGTAGCCATGAATATTGCGAGGTAATGGATAGAGTCGACATTATAACGGGCACACTTGGTAAAGCCATGGGTGGTGCTTCTGGTGGTTACACATCCGGCAAGAAAGAAGTGGTTGAGTGGTTAAGACAGCGTTCACGCCCTTATTTATTCTCAAACTCGTTAGCTCCTGCCATTGTAAACGCCTCTTTAAAAGTTTTAGATCTTCTTGCGCAAGGTGGAGAACTTCGCGCTACACTAAAAGACAACGCTTCGTATTTTAGACAAAACATGGAAGCAGCAGGATTTACCTGTGCTGGTGCAGATCATGCCATTATTCCGGTAATGTTAGGAGATGCAAAAGTAGCAAGTGATATGGCCGATAGATTATTAGCAGAAGGCATTTATGTGATTGGTTTTTCTTTTCCTGTTGTACCAAAGAATCAAGCAAGAATCCGTACACAAATTTCAGCAGCGCATACGAAAGCGCAATTAGACAAAGCGATTGAGGCTTTTACTCGAATAGGTAAAGAATTAGGAGTCATCTAGTGAGCAGCTTAATGAAGTCTTTAGTTAAATTAAAACCAGAGCCAGGCATTTGGATGTCAGATACTGAAAAGCCTGTGGTAGGCCATAACGATCTGTTAATTAAAATTAACAAAACAGCGATTTGTGGTACCGATATGCATATTTACCATTGGGATGAATGGTCGCAAAAAACCATTCCAGTGCCTATGGTTGTTGGTCATGAGTATGCCGGCGAAGTAGTCGATATGGGGCAAGAGGTTAAAGGTTTTTCTGTTGGCGACCGTGTTTCTGGTGAAGGTCATATTACCTGTGGCTACTGTCGCAACTGTCGTGGTGGCAGAACACATCTGTGTCGTAATACAGTCGGTGTTGGTGTTAACCGTTCGGGATCTTTTGCTGAGTATCTTGTCATTCCTGCTTACAATGCGTTTAAACTAGCCGATGAAATTTCTGATGACTTAGCGGCTATTTTTGACCCGTTTGGTAATGCAGTTCATACTGCTTTGTCATTCGATCTTGTCGGTGAAGATGTGTTAATTACCGGTGCAGGCCCTATTGGTATTATGGCTGCTGCAGTGGCGAAACACGTAGGTGCTCGCCATGTGGTCATTACTGATATTAACGAGTATCGACTTGAATTAGCCCGTAACATGGGTGCAACTCGCGCTGTAAATGTAAGTAAAGAAAACCTAAGCGATGTAATGAAAGACTTGGGAATGAATGAAGGCTTTGACGTTGGCATGGAAATGTCTGGCGTACCCACGGCATTTACGAGTATGTTAGAAAGCATGAACAATGGCGGAAAAATTGCCATGTTAGGTATTCCGGGTAATGACATGGCGATAGACTGGAGCCAAGTGATTTTTAAAGGGTTAACCATTAAGGGCATTTATGGACGTGAAATGTTTGAAACCTGGTATAAAATGGCTAGCTTAATTCAATCAGGTCTTGACCTTAGCCCGATAATTACTCACCATTATAAAATTGATGATTTCCAACAAGGCTTCGATGCAATGCATTCGGGGCAATCAGGTAAAGTCATTTTAGATTGGACTTAATGGAAATTTAATTCAGATCGTTCGGACAAATAAAAAGCTGCTTTTTTCAAGCAGCTTTTACGTTACAGGAAGCAATAAAAATGTCAAAGCAAAACCCAAATAGCGCTTCGCATGAAGACAATACCTTTAAACTAATTTTCGCAAACCAATTAGAGCCTATGTTAGCAAACAATACACCGGTTATTGTTGATACACGAGATCAAGCCTCATTTGATCAAAGCCATATCAAAGGTGCTATTCGTTTAAGTAATGAAAGCCTGGCAGACTTTTTAAGAGAAACAGACCCAGATGATAGCGTTGTGGTGTGTTGTTATCACGGTATTTCAAGCCAGCAGGTTGCTGCCTATTTAATAAGTCAAGACTTTACCGATGTTGCATCTCTTGAAGGCGGTTTCACCCACTGGCAAACACAATATCCAGATCAAACAGAAAGTAGTTAGGTTTAATCATTATGTCCACAACCATTACAGCCGATAAATTACCTTTAGTTAAACTTGAACAACACGGTATAGCACTACTTTTTGCTAATTACCTGAAATCTTTAGGTGTAAGTGCAGAAGTGGTTGCAGAAGAAGAAGGCTTTGTTGTGTGTTGTGGTGAAGCCGATATTCCACGTGCCCACCATGAATTTGAGGCTTTTATTAAACAGCCTCATCATCCTAAGTACCAACAAGCAGCTTGGGACCAAGGTGAGTCGGTTGATGTATCGGCAAATGGCAATTCGCTTATAAAAGAATTTAGAAAAAACTTTTTATCGCATGCAGGTATTATCACCTTAACGGTTTTTGTATTGTGTTGGCTTGTTTTTATCGCCAGTGAAATGGGCATGGCGAGAGCGATCTTTGATAAAATTCATTTTTACACAGAATTTAATATTGCTACTTTTGTTGAACACCCTTGGCGTCTCCTTGGCCCTGCCTTCTTCCATTTCGGTTTACTACATATCGCGTTTAATACCATGTGGTGGTGGCAATTAGGTGGCAGTATAGAAAAGCTATTAGGTAAAGGCACGCTAATAACGCTTTTTCTGTTATCGGCCATCGCCTCTAATGTTGCTCAGTTTTATGTGTCAGGACCTAATTTTGGCGGCTTGTCTGGCGTTGTATATGCACTGGTAGGTTTTGTTTGGTGGTTTGGTTATTTAGCACCCCACAAAGGTTTATCTTTATCGAAACCCATTATTGGCTTTTTGTTAGTTTGGTTGTTGTTAGGCTTTGCAGATTTATTACCAGTAAATATTGCTAATACTGCTCATTTAGTCGGGTTGGTGGTTGGTTGTTTACTTGCACTTATTGTTGCCCAAAAGCACAATGCTTGAACCTGATGCGACCCCATAGAACCTTGAATCAAAATGAAAGGTTTTAATAAGTAAGATGTTAAGTTTCGCTAGAGTTCATTTTATACCTCTAGTTATCAATCCACTGTGTAAATAATATCTTTCTTATTAAAGGTTGACCTGTCTCGGTAATTAATAGCGCTTTTACTTTCTCTTCGCATAGCTCTTTTATTTCAGCTCTGCCTTTTATCGATTTGATCTTTTCTTCAGGTTGTTGGCCTATAATATCAACGATCGCATCTTTCAATAATGGCGCATGGTGCTCTACTATTTCATAATTATTTGCATTTTCGATCATAAGCTCCACCGAGAGCCTCACATAACCCATACGTTTTTTGGTGGTGATGAAGTTAGTGACAATATCTGGCTCTAACCCTAAATAAGCATAATTAGATTCAGCTTTTATTGGAGAAGCAACTAGTAGGCTCAGGCATAAAATACTAAGTGCATGTTTCACTTTATTCACGTTAAAAATCCATCATAAGTTTAGTCCGCTACCACTAAGCATAACGTGCTTTGAATATTTTGCTTATTGAATCCACCATATTAAATAAATTTTAGCATTATTGGGGACTTTAGAGCCTATTGAACTTTCAACAGGCTCTAGATGCATACGCCAAAAGATTGTAAGATAGCATCACTTTAACAAAGCGCTATTGAATCAATGACAAAATCTCCTCATAATCGTTTCCCTGTAACGCTTCCAGCAACCTGGCTAGCGCTTGCAGATTGCGACTTTAGTCCCACACTTAAAAGTTGGCTTACCGATAAAAACTCTTTAACAGCAAGGCTAAAAGAAAATTCAGACTCATTTCGTGTTGAGCTTTTAGGTCAATGTATAGGGGTATGTACAAAAGAAGAAGC
>CAWVWK010000093.1:0-9999 GCA_963933725.1 uncultured Colwellia sp. | reverse complement strand
AAAAGTAAAAGTAAAAGTAAAGGATATTCATCATGTTAAATAAATTTTTGGTTCTCTCATTTTTTATCCTACTGCCTTTTCCTGCTTTTTCCTCAGCGTTTTTAAATGTGTTTTCTGGCTTCGCTATCGCGTTAATTTCAGGCATAAGTTTACCAGTACTGTTTTTAAGTTTTTTTATGAGAAAAACGATAGCGCTTCGTTGGCCTTTTATTATATTGGTGTCTCTATCTGGACTAGCATTATTAACCTTTTTGCAAAGTAAATCTCTTCAATCAACGCAGTTGAGCGCAAGCTTAGCTGTAATTTATATGCTGTTGGTTAGCTTGTGGCCTTTTTATAATAACGTGAGAACAAAACATGAAACAAAGGTTAATATCCAAAGCAAACAGCGAGTAACACCTGCTGCGCTAGACAATTCACTGAGTTCAAACCCTGTTTATTCAAGTCACGCTCTCGGCTTTTTTTATAGACGAAATACCATTATAAAGTTAGCGACTGCAATTCTTGTCATCACGGCGACTCTGTATTTGAGTTTAGTGTGGCTTTATTCGCACTTTGGTTTAGCAAATGGTTGGGCATCGACGAGTATTGTATATCTTATCGTAAATGCAATATGCCTCTTCAAGTTAACAGATAAAACGCAACAAAAGTTTAAGCTTGGACTTTTGGCGTTATATGTATCCTTAATGTTATTTTGTCTTTTTACTTTCTTATGGTTAAGTGATAATACAGGGCAATTCGGTGTGGTGTTGACAACACTTTTAAGCCTTTTATGTTCATTAATCGTAGGAGGCTGGCCTTTAGTTGCAAAAATTATGGTGGCATTGAAGAAAGAGCAAAAAAGTGTCCGTGACAATAAAACACAGCTAAGTATTGATGACATATTTCAAATTACTCATGACCCCGCTACTAATCTGCCAAATGCTCAACAGGCGCATAAATATTTCGAATTAAACAGTAGAAGATTCCCTGGCCATCAGTTTGCTGCAATTACATTTAAGCCAATTAATTTCAAGCAGGTTAATGATGTTTTAGGATTTCACAATTCAGATATATTACTCCTTCAACTGGCGTATAGGATTCAGATTGCTTTAATAGAAGATGAAAGTTTATTACGTTTTGATGAGTGTTCTGAGCCAGTGCGTTTAGTTAGATTACAAAGCCTACAATTTATGGTGATCTGTGATTTAGGTCAGGCTAGTCATTATGCTGGTGCCAAAAATAGCCAAGAAAACGTTAAAGACCAGATATCTAGACTGTGCCATCGAATTTCTTCATCTGTTCCTGAAGCAATGAGCTTTAAAAGTCTTTCATTAAATTTTGAATTAGCTTTCGGTGTTTCAATAACCACAGCAACGAGCTTTAATGTGAGTGAAACCATAGCCCATGCAACAGATGCATTAATGTTAGCTGAAAAGTCTAACCGAAAAGTGCAATATTTTGATGCAAGCTCGATGCGAGAAAATGAGCGTCGCTTGGTGGATATTGAACGCCTTAGAAAAGATATTATTAATCAAAACCTGTACTGTTTTTTACAGCCTCAAGTACATTGTAAAAATGGCGACTTAGTGGGCTTTGAGCTATTGCTGCATTGGTATAAATGGCTTAATGAGCCACTTGAGTTAACAGAGTTTATAGAGCTGGCTGAATACAGTGGTGAATTACACACGCTAGTTAAGCATATGTTTACACAAGCTATAAGCTCGATTGCAACCTTACAAAGACTGCACCACCATTGTACAGTTTCAGTAAAGCTTTCCAGTAAAATGCTTCTTGAAGTTGATTTGATAGAGTTTATTATTCAGCAAATCGTCGAGCAAAAAATTACTGCAAGTTATCTTGTGGTAGAGCTAACAGAAGATGTCATCTTATCATCAAGCATGAAGGCGAAAAGTACCATTGACCAATTAGCCGCTATGGGAATAAAAATTGCTATCGCTGATTTCTCAGGTAGCTACGAAGCACTGCGCTATTTAAGAAAGTCATCAATAGATCAAATAAAAATAAATTGTAAAGAGCTTACCGCTGGAGATGAAGAAAGAGCGGACCGTATGATTGTTGATGCGCTAGTGAACTTATGTAAAGGAATGAAAATTCCTGTTATTGGCTCTCAAATGGAAAAACAAGTGTCTTTAGAAATATTCAGAGCTATGGGTGGCACGATTATCCAAGGTAATATTATTGATGCCGGTGTTGTACCTGATGAAATCGAAGTTTGGCTGAAACAGCAGATGGGATAGAAGAGAAGTTAAAAGTTTAAAGCTGTCAGTTTTCAGTTCAGAGAAGTTAAAAATTTAAAGTTTTCCCTTTATCACCTGCGGGCTACGATATCTCGTTTTTTGACCTTATCCTAAGAGTCTCTTAATTAGTGTAATCAGTGTCATGTGCTGAGATCTCTAGTCTATCATTAGTCGAGATATAGCCAGTAACTAGAATGAAAAAATTTAAGAAAAGCTACTCACAATAGATTTTAGCGGACACCGCATTTTAAATTCTAATTTTGTTTTACCTTCTATTTGAAAGCCATTTCGTATGTACAAAGTTTTTGCAGGATTTCTTTTCAAAACATTAAGCGTTATGGGAAGTTGCATCAGTAGAGCTCGTTTTTTTACAACCATTAGTACATAACTTCCAATCCCTTTATTTTGATAGTTTGGTAAGATTTGAAATTGTTTTATATGAAGACTTTTAGTCGTATTATTTAATGCTACCACGGCCATTTTTATTAACCCAATTGGCTTTCGATCTCGTAAAATAATTTGAGACTCGTAGAAGCTTTTTTTAACACTTTTAATATGGGATTCATTGGTCATGACTAAGCCCGAATAAGCGAGATGCTTAGCCATAGAAATTTTTCTTAGTTTAATAAGAAAATCTAGATCTTTGTCTTCAACTTTTCTAAATGAAATAGTGTATGCCATGGGAGTTCTACTGTGCGATCAGCTTTTCAAAAAAGAGAAACGCACAGCGTTATGCAAGCATGTTTTCGTCTTTTAAAATTGACAGCTTATGCTTTGAGACCAAGTGAGGTATTACTAAGGTTTGTTAAGCCTTTGCTGTCATATGTCGCACTTTGGTTTTTAAGGGATTTTTGCATCATATTTTTAAATCTATTTATAGCTATTTGACTACTATTTATAATTTGCCCGTTCACTTTATTTTGATGTTTACATTGATTAAGTAACTTTTTGACTGCCGACTCTTGTTCATTGAAAATAACTTGTTCAGACGGTTCTATAGGATGGTCTATTAAATGTGTTTTAATCGCTTGATCTACATCGCTTATTATATTTAATGCGATAATTTTTTTTTCTGCATTTTGAGCAAGGTAAGAACGGTCTCGGGATTTGAGTATTTCAAATTCATCTTTTAAAATTTTTGTTAATGTGATGAGAGAGTCTTGTTGTTTTTTCAATAAATCAAGGGCTGTATAGTTCATCATTAATCCTCAAAAAGATCGAATTCATGCGCTAAAATATTATTCATAAGTTTTTTAGCATCAACTTTATATTCCCCAGAAGTAATTGCTTTTTTTAGTTCATCAATACGCTTTTGATCAACATTGTCCATTCCTGACTTCTTGCGGATTTTCTCTAGGCTTTTTGCTTGCGCTGTTAGGACTAAAGAGTCCTGACTCATTTTAGTATTTTGAGCAGTAGTTTGTGACGATGCCTGGGCTTGTTGTTTTGCATTGTCTAATTTTTGCTGAGTATTAACGTTCTTACCACTTAAGTTATTGATATTAATAGCCATTTTAATTCCTAGAGTTTGTTTATATTTTTGAGTCGTCACTCAAGTTATATTTTAAAATCAAGCTAGATCCTGTTGAGCTTGCAGTTTATAACGTTATTGCTCTTGAAAGAAGGTTAGTTGAGGCTTTGGCTAGTATTCAAACTATCATCGTTAAGAAAGCTTAAAGTAAATGGCTACATAGCAATATTTACAACTTGTTATATTAAAACTAGCCTATAACAGAGACTAAAATGATAGTTCAACGAACCCTAGTATTGCATACTCAAATTAATCTGTCTTAGCATATAAATCCTATATCGGCTTAAATAATTTTAACTTTAAACAATTTTTATACTAAATAGTTAAGGTTATAAATTAATTATTACGTTATTTAATGACTTAACTTGAGCCGTTATCAATTTTCCCGAGCGTTTATTTTCTACTGAAATTTGTTGAGATATATTGCCAGAGCTTTTTGCAACGCCCTTAGTTTTTATCTGTAAACCACCAGTTTGAGCAATAATGGTTACATCGTCTCCTTTACAAATCATACATATATCAGTCTGATTTATTGGCTTTTGTTTTGATAGTCTTCTTTTGGATTTTGACCCCACTACTTGTTTTACATGCTGAAACTTTAATCCCTTTACTTTGTGCTCAGGCAAGTAAACTAAAGTCAGATCATCACTTGTTATAAGCGTTCCTTTCGCGATGGAGTTTACAGGAACTACAACCCCGTATTGATATTCAATGGAGGCTGTTAAATACATCTTCCATTGTTTTTTATCAGCACAAAATACTTCTACGTGCTTCTTTTTTCTGTTTTTATCAATTATCTTAAATATTAAATCACTTTCACAGGACTTGATCTTTACCCGAGGATCAATAGGATAAATGCTTAATAGCAATTTGCTATTACTAGGCTTTTCTATTGTTGATTGTAGGAAATCTAAAGCAGATTTCTCCAATGTTTGTTTATCCCATTCAACCGCCAAAATAGGTAAATGTATTGGGAACAATATAGAAATTATAAATAAATACTTCATATAAATCACTTTTTTACGCTAAAAGTTAAGACCATTACGTTTTATAGTCTATGCTTAAGATGGCTTTTTCATTAACACTTGTCATTAACATGAATAGCTTTAAAGATGATATAAGGCAATTTATTGACTCCAAGCGTTATGCCGTTATAAAAAGCTTTAGGTGGCGAAACTGTCAACTTAATGTCACTTATTTCATGTTCTTTTCAATCTGTACCTTGTATTAATTGTATTCAAGAATTATGCCCTTTCTGGGAAGGCGACATCGTTGATAATATTTTTACGGTAATTGAGGACGTTATGGCAGATATTTTCGGCTCTGTTAATGATCGAATGGTGCTTGTTGGCCAAAACAGGCTAGAGCTTTTGATTTTCAAACTCGCAACGGATCAAATCTTTGGGATCAATGTGTTTAAAGTGAGGGAAGTTCTCAAATGCCCGTTATTTTACATACACCTTTAAGTGGTGTATTTAGTAATGCAATGGTTAAAAAGGTAGGAGCAAATGACTTTATTCCAAAGTTTTACCCAGATGAACTAGCGATATCAGTTAACAAAGTGGCTTAACGGCTAAAGCTATATAATTTAATATCATGATTTAAAGGATCTATTATGGAAAATACCAATAATAAACAAACAATATTTTTAGGACTGTGCCTGTTCTTCGGTTTATCTTCTTTAGGTTATCTACTTGGTGATGCGGCTATTAAATACAAAGCCTTTGAGCGAACGGTTACCGTTAAAGGCTTGTCTGAGAGGGAATATCAGGCGGATATTGTTATTTGGCCCATAGGTTTTACAACAGCAAGTAATGATCTCGCAGCAATATACAAAACAATTGAACATAACACTAAAAGCATTAGCGACTTCTTAATAGCTGCAGGTATTGAACCAAGTGAAATCACATCTTCTTCACCAGCCATTACCGATAAATTAGCCCAACAGTATGGCGGTCAAAACAATGCAGAGTTTCGATATACAGCGTCTCAGTCTGTTACTGTTTATTCGAAAAATATTCAAGTAGTTAGAAATGTGATGAAAGATATTTCTATACTAGGCAAAGAAGGTATCGTATTTAGTGAAGAAAACTATAATTCTAAAATAGAGTATATCTTCACTCGATTAAATGAAGTAAAGCCCGAAATGATTGAGCAAGCTACAAGAAAAGCAAGAGAAGTAGCTCAAAAATTTGCAGCAGACTCTAATAGCGTTTTAGGAAAAATAAGAAAAGCATCTCAAGGTCAGTTTAGCATAACGGCAAGAGATAAAAATAACCCTCATATCAAAAAAGTACGTGTTGTATCAACGGTTGATTACTACCTTTCAGATTAGAGTTAACAAGTTTAAACAACGCTCGAAGTTGCAAAGGAGCGAAGGCTCAAAAGCTAGAAGGCGGTATGTAAGAAAAGCTTCATGCCTGCTTTCTCGCTCTATTTATTATTCTTATAAAGCACTTGTTCGCTAATCCCTTGGTTTCGTAACTCGACTCCTGCACTTCTTTACTAAAATCAATGCTATTGTCAGTGTTAAAGCCTCACCTACAGGCACCAAAAAAACTTTCAGCTTTCTAGCTTTCCAGCCCTCAAGCTATCTATGCTTCTGTTCGACTCCCGAAATTCATTTATCGTTGCATTATTCTCATACAAACAAAAAAGGCTAATAGATATAAAATCTATTAGCCTTTTCAATATTGTTAATGTATTACTTTAAGCTCCATTAGGGGCTTAAAAACAATATTAACGACCCAGACGTCTTAATGCAGAGGTTGAGAAGTCTTTACGTTTAGCTGGAACACCAAATTCGATATATCTTGGCTCTTCATTACCTAAACCTGTTACAAGGTAACGACCAGAGTTTAAGTCGTGTAAAGTTTCAGCAACCATCCAAGGCGTATTAACATCGTAGTACTGAACGTTATGTGCTTCAGAGAGCTTCCAAAGGTCACCACGACCATCGTATTGATCAATTACTGACGCGCCCCAAGTATCTTCATCAATGTAGAAGGTACGCTTAGCATATACATGACGAGCACCGGCTTTAAGCGTTGCTTCAACTTCCCATACACGGTGTAATTCGTAACGCAAGTAAGTTGGGTTTAAATGACCCGTACCGATGATGTCATCATATGAAGCTGACGTATCAAGTAACTTGTAAGAGTTATATGGAATGTATAATTCTTTTTTACCGATTAATTTCCAAGTGTAACGATCAGGAGCACCGTTATACATGTCGTAGTTATCCGACGTTCTTAAACCATCTGAACCTTGACCTGGGCCATCGTATGCAACGTTAGGAGCACGACGAACACGACGTTGACCTGCGTTATAAACCCATGCTTTACGAGACTCTTTAACCTGATCCATTGTTTCATGTACTAATAAAGCAGTACCTGTTAAACGAGCAGGTGCAGTAATTTGAGAAAGGTAGTAAAACAAGATGTTGTTATCTTTTTTCGCATCACGACCTTCTTTTAAAAATTCTGGCCATACTAATTGGTCAATCATTTTAACAGGAACAAAGTTGCCGCCAGATTGTACAGGGATTGTTGTAGAGTAACGTTTAGCTGAGCCACCTCTGTAACGAGTGATGTGGTTCCAAATAACTTCAGAGCCGTTTTGTGCAATTGGGAATGGGATAGTTGTATTAAAACCAACAACACCGTTGCCTTCTTGAACTAATTCAGCCGTTGTCGCATTACCTTTGATAACATCGTGAAATTCTGCAGGGTATGCTGCTGTTCTTTTTGTTTCATATACTGGCATTTTATAGTCAGCATATTTCTTAAACATTGCGATTTGACCAGCACTTAAATTTGCTTTGTACTTGTCAAGGTTAGCATTAGTTATTTCAAATAATGGCTTATCTTGTGGGAAAGGGTTAGCAGGGCGACCAGCTTTTTTGCTTTTAGGCTGTGTTTCGCTTGTTAAACCACCTGTCCATGCTGGGATAGTGCCTGCAGCATTTGCAGCTACTTCAGCGCCTAATGGTGTTAAGCTTTTACCTAATTTAGCTGCTTCTTCAGATGATACTTTTGCTAATGCGGTACCAGAAACCAACATTAAAACCAGTAAGCTGGCTTTTGTTATATGTTTATTCATTTTTAATCCTCTAAATATTATTCTGCTTACTTACTTTGTTAACTGTTAGCAAAGTAAGTAAGCCGTAAGCTATCTCACTAATTAGTACGAAATACCGAAACTAACTGAAATAAAGTCTTTGTCAGTTAATACGTTGTGTGTTCCGTCGAAGTAGTTGTTGTAGCCAACTTTAGCTGTGTAAGCTTGCAAGTAAGTTGCTTCTAAACCAAGCGCAACCACTTTACGACCTTCACTAAACTGTTGACCTGGATCAGCAGAGTAACCGCTAACGTCATGTGAGAAGAAAACACTTGGCTTTAATGAAATACCAGCAATAGCGTCGGCATAATTAAATTCAACTTTAGCTCTATAACCCCAAGCACTGTCGGTAACAAAACCGTCCGTACGGCAATCACCCGTTAACATTTTCGCGTTGTTAACCAAGTTATCACATGTATAAGGATTAAGTGGATCACTGTAGTCACCAAAGTCACCTAAGCCAAATACCGTATTGCGTCCATAAAGCTGAGTTGAATCTTCAGCACCATCAGTCATTACCATACCCACTTCACCAATAAAGGTAACACGTGAAGCACCTAAGGTATTTTCAAAGAACTGCACGGCAGTCATTTGCATTTGTGTTACGTCTAGCTCATCATATCCCTTTATTTCACCGCCAAAAGCAGTATCAGTTACACGAGGAGTAAAGCGTAAAAAGGCTGCTTCTGAAAATACACCATTTAGAATTTCAGAACCGTTGATTTGAATAGGCGTGTCAGGCTTGTATGAAATTTCACCTGACAAAGCTAAACTTGCAATGTTTGTAGCAAAACTTACACCGTAGTATTTTAAGTCTTCTGGGAATTCAATTAAATAAGCGGGGTTAAGTGCTGCTAAAGCACCACCCGTTGGGTCAAGTGACTTAGGAATGAAGACTTCTCCAGCGACAGGTAATAATGCTGTTCTAATAGCATTAGTTAAAGGTACACGTGAATGAATGTTCATGTAGTAAATACCAAATTCGGTATCGTTTAAAGATTCAGCATAATAACGAGCAGCTAAACCATATTGACCAGCATCATCGGGTTCAGCGTCAGCTCTTCGTTCTGCAGCATAACCACGTTCTAAACCTTCTTTATCACCATAGCTACCAACAGATACATAGTTACAACCAGAAGCTGCGAAATCAGCATTTTCAAAGTAAGTACCACAGTTATCAATTAAAGTTTTTTCCCACTCGTATTGGTAAAACGCTTCAACACTTAAGTTATCCGTTAAACCTAAGTTAGCTGAAAGCATGCCAACCGGTAAAATACCTTCTTTTAGCGTTGCGCCAGGGCGGCGAAGCGCTGGAACGTCAAATGGGTTAGTTGAGTTTAAGCCACCTTGAATGAAAGTACTTTCACCCCAGCTTAATACTTGGCGACCTAAACGCACATCTAGTGCAGAATCACCTAAGTAGAAAGAACCGTAAAGGTAAGCATCAAGTAATGCAACGCCAGAGAATTTAGAGTTATTCTCAAAGCCATCATCACTTAAAGGTGTGTTTGGTATATAGCCATTAGGGCCATTACCATGAAGTACATCACCGTCTTTTAACGCGTAATCGTACCAATATTTGAAACGAACAAACGCGCCGAAGTCGCCTTTGCTCAATTGAATGTCATGAATACCTTTAACGATAGTACTAAATGCATCGCCTTTAGCGTAGTTTAAGTTACCATCATCTGTAGTCGATGTAGCACCGGTACCACCATTTGATGCACCAATGTAATATGGGTTTGCATCATCTAAGCGCCAGCTCGAGCCAAAGGTTAGTTCAGAGTTTATTTGTAATAAAATATCATCGTCTGCACCGAAGCTAAAATCAGCCGCTTGCGCTTGGGAAGCACTTAGTATTAAAGCAATACTAGCTGCAAGGCCTTTTATTCTCATTTTGTTTCCCTCGTGTTTACTTGTTATTTTTTTAGATGTAATTGTTGTTATCTTAATTACCATACTTTATTCGCTTGTTTAAAAAAAGCATTTTTTGCCTTTATATTGCAAACTATTGTGATTTTGTATACAAAACGTAAAATAACGACAATATCATGTTCAATAAGAACATAATCATGATAAAAAGGCGATATTTTAACCAAATAGTGGTTT
>CAWVWK010000092.1:0-10010 GCA_963933725.1 uncultured Colwellia sp. | reverse complement strand
CAAGTTGAGTTTAAGTTATCAAAACAACGCTATCTAACAGGCAATGAAATTACTGAAGCTGATTGGCGCTTATGGGTAACCTTGGTGCGCTTCGATTCTGTCTACCATACCCACTTTAAATGTAACTTAAAATTAATTGAACAATACAGCAACATTTACCACTTTATGTTAGAACTTTACCAAATGCCAAACATTGCCAAAACGGTTAATGAAGCCCATATAAAGCGTCATTATTATGCTAGCCATTTGGCTATCAATCCTTATGGTATTGTGCCTATTTCTCATAAACAAGATTGGACTGTACCTCATCACAGAGATACGAAGTTCACTAATTAAAGGTTAAAGCACTATACACGTTAAAAACTAAAATATGGCAAAAAAAGCTGTACAAATAAAGCCTATAAGGAATAATTATGTTGAAACACTTTCCTGTTAAAAGCTTAGGCCATGCAAACCATGGTTGGCTTAAATCTATGCATCACTTTAGTTTTGCTAATTACTATAACCCTAGCCGAATGGGTTTTGGAAAATTACGCGTTGTTAATGATGATTGGGTTGAGCCTGGCATGGGCTTCCCACCTCACCCGCACCGCAACATGGAAATTATTAGTTTTATTCGTTCAGGTGCTGTAACACATCAAGATAACACAGGAAATAAAGGTGTTACAAAAACAGGTGAAGTTCAGGTGATGAGTGCTGGCAAAGGCATTGTGCATTCTGAATATAACAGAACAAAAGAGCCCTTAACCTTTTACCAAATTTGGATAGAAACCAATAAAAAAAACGTTACGCCACGCTGGGAAAGCAAAAAATTCCCAACCAAGCAAACAAAAGCGTTAACGTTATTAGTTTCTGGTTACCCTGAAGATAAGGATAAAGTCCTTTTTATTAACCAAGAAGTACGCATATTCGCAGGTAATCTTGCAAAAGGAAGCATCGTTGAGCATGACATAAAGCATCAAGCTTACATTTTGGCGTCAAACGGGATGTTTAAAGTTGAAGACAAGAACACTAACATCACAATGAATAAAGGCGATGGTATGGAAGTAACAAAATCTAATTCCATACTTTTAAGGGCTGCCACAGATTGTGAAATTATCATTATTGATACGATAAATTAACGAATAGAGTCAGTAAAATTCATGTGGCCATGCTAAACCCTACTTAAAAACACACCTATAACCGACTGAAATACAAACCAATTTAAAGTATGAAGTTTAATTTCACTATCCCCTGTTAGGAGTGCTGTAATCGACTCAATACTGTAAAAGTGAATGAGCTTCGAAGTTATAAGGCCATTTTTGGTTTAAAAGCCAACTCTATTTACAGTAAGACAATAGTAAAACTGCCTATATAAAGGCGAAAATACATATATTACCTATTGCATGGGAGATATTTAATTGACTCATTATGTTGGGTAGGTGTTAATTAATTGTTAGTCTTAAATCGAGATAATTCCTTAACGCCAACCCATTAACCAGTTTTCTTTTGATTTAAGGTCTCGCCAATCTATTGAATACTCGTTTTTGGTCATAAGCGCTTCAATAACACAGTTGATAACTTGTTGTTCTTCATTGAACTCAACTGTGGTTATCATAAAGTGTTTTTCTTTATTATTGATATCAACTTTGGTCCATTTACTATGCAATAAAGCTTTTGGACTTATTCTGTTATTCAACTTACTCTCCTTTATCAGCTTTTACTTCATCTCATACTAATCTCATTTAATACCAATTTTATTTAATATAAGAGTAAATGGACCCGCTTTTTTGTTAGTAACAAGAAATCCAATTTGCTTTATTTTCTCAGCGTAAAGCGCAGGTGCTCCTTCAATTATTCTTCCACGAAATGATGCTTTGAAGTCATCAATATTTAAGATTATTTTGTTTCTTTGACCTTTAATCGTTTGAAAGTCATGTTTATAAGCTAATCGATAACCATTAACGAAAATAATAACTCTAAATTGATAAGTTAGGCCATCACCTTCAACATCAAGTTCGAAAGTATCTAAGCCCGAAGATAAAGGACTAATGGGCCTAAAAACCGAGCTAAAGCCACCGTTATTAGCAAGCGAAATATCACCTGAAAATATTGTTGATGCATTTTTAAAAACTATACCCCCTGAGGACTTTCCGCCCATGACATTATCATTAGTAACATACCAATTTTGGTGTTCAATAGGGTTTGAAAAATCAATCATGTAGCTTGCTGCTTCTGGTCGGTAATTTGCAGGTGTTTTTAAAGTAGACATTGCTAAATTGCTGGTCAAAATGTTGCTCGTCGCCATGCTTTTTATTGAAAATAAAATCAGTAAGATGATTAAAAATGAAATTTTCTTAAAAGCAATATTCTTTAGAGAAGCATTACCAATCATTTTAATACCTTATTTGGGTACTCATTAATGGTAATACGAAAAAAATAGCGAAATAGATCATGGAAATACAATCTAAAATTCTATTTATCAAACTCTGAATACGTAAGTTGAGTTAATTCTCTGCTCGAACCTGATGATTGTAACTTAGCTAGCTGAGCTTTTTATTAAAAAATTCAATCGTTCTTGTCCACGCTAACTCAGCATTGTCTTTATCGTACCGGCCTGTAGAATCATTATGAAAACCATGCTTTGCGTCTTTATAGATGTGCATAGCATATTCTACTCCATTAGCTTTTAAGTCTTGTTCATATTCAGGCCAGGATGCATTAACACGCTCATCTAATTCACCTAACTGCACCATTAATGGCGCTTTAATGTTTTTTCTAAGCGCTTTAGCTGCGGGTGTTCCGTAAAAAGGCACTCCTGCATTAAGAAGCTCAGAATCTACAGCAGCAAGGTAATTCACAATATAGCCACCAAAGCAAAAACCAACAGCACCTAATTTACCGTTAGAACGAGAATGAGATTTAAGAAAGTTTGCAGCAGCGACAAAATCATGTTCTATTTTTTCTCGCTCAAGTGTTCTTTGCATTGTACGACCTTCGTCATCGTTACCTGGATAACCGCCAAGAGGGAACAGGGCATCTGGCGCAAAAGCAATGAAGCCAGCTTTAGCTAAACGACGTGCCACATCTTTAACATATGGGTTCAGTCCTCGGTTTTCATGAATCACTAATACTACAGGCAGTTTTTTGTCTTCTTTGTTTGGCGTAACTAAATAGCCTCTACCTTTGCCATGTCCTTGAGGAGAGTCAAACTCTGCAAAACGCGCAGTAATATCTGAATCATTAAATGAAACTTGTTCTGCTAATGCATAATTAGGTAACAAGGCAGAAGTTAACACCGACATTGAATAACCCAGCGCAACTAAACCGCCAAGTTTTTTTATAAACTCTCGACGGTCCATGCCACCATGTGCGTATTCATCGTACCAATCAAATGCTTCTTCAGGGATATTCTTTGACATGCTCATTCCTACTTAAAATGTTGTTATAGAAGGTTATATTCCATATTACATAACCTTTTAAAAATTGCAAAATATCCTGATTGAGTCGCGTGTGGATATTTTATAGAGCTAAACTTTAATGTTTAAATGTTATTCGAGTTTAATTTATATTTTTTGCACCATTTTGATGCGACCTTGCTATCAAAGTGCATTTCTATTACTAAGCATAAAAACGAGTTATCTTAATATCATTATAAAACAATAGATTAATATATAAAAACTATACTATTGAAAGTGGCACAACAGTTGTAACAGCATTTTATATAAATATTCAACAGTGAGGCATTATGCTTAAAAAATTTTTAGAGCTGCACAAGTTACCTGAAACCTTTACAGAGACAGCAGAAGCGTATTACCAGCCTTTTGCTGATAAAATTTTCGAGTTTTCATCAAAGCAAAACAAGCCTTACTTTATCGGAATTAATGGTTGTCAGGGTAGCGGTAAATCAACCTTAACTGACTATCTTTTAGCTTACTTTACTTCACAATATCAATTAAATGTTATCGTTATGTCATTGGACGATTTTTATTACTCAAGTAAAAAACGGCAACAGTTAGCATCTGATATTCATCCTCTATTCGCGACAAGAGGTGTACCTGGTACGCATGATATTACTCAACTTAAAGAAACATTAAGTAAACTAAAAAATCACGACGTGGGTTTTTCTATCCCTAAATTTAATAAAGCGACCGATGATCCTTTTGCAGAAACTGAATGGGCGTTAATCGACAAACCTGTAGATATCGTTTTACTTGAAGGCTGGTGCTGGGGAGTAAAACCTCAATCAGAAGATCAATTAATAGAGCCTATTAATGAACTTGAGCTAAAAGAAGATCCTCACGGCATTTGGAGAAATTACGTAAACCGACAGTTGATCAATGTTTACCAACCTTTATACCAAGAAATGGATTTTTGGTTAGCATTACAAGCCCCCTCTTTTGACTGTGTTTATAAATGGCGCCTTGAGCAAGAACAAAAATTAGCTCTGAAAAATAAAGAATTAAAAAACTCAAAAATCATGACACCTGCAGAAATATTAACTTTTACTCAATATTTTCAAAGACTAAGTGTACAAGGCTGTAAGACTATCTCACATTCAGCTGACGCTACTTTTTATTTAAAAAACGACCGTAGTATTAATGAAACGAATTTTATGGAGCCTGCATGAGTTCAGAGCAAATACTTATATTTACAGATTTAGATGGCTCATTGCTCGATCACTACAGTTATCAAGCAACTCCTGCAGAGGAAATACTTAAACAATTGGATTATGCCAATATCCCTGTAATTTTAAACACCAGCAAAACAGTAGCTGAAGTGGAAATTATTCAGCAAAAATTACAACTTAAATCGCCTTTCATTGTCGAAAATGGAGCGGCTATTTATATGCCAACAGACACTTTTGCTCAGCAACCCGAAGGGACTGAAACTAAAGCAGGATATTGGGTGAAGTCATTTTGTGCTCGCAAAGATCACTGGTTAGATCTTTTATCTGTACATGCTGTTGAATTCAAGCATTTATATCAGGGCTTTTCTTCGATTACAGCGTCTAAAATATCGGAATTAACCGGGTTAACACTCAATGAAGCTAGGCGAGCTAAACAAAGAGATTTTGGTGAGCCTATTAATTGGTTGGGAAATGAAAGCTCCAAAAAAGCTTTTATAGAATGTGTAATTGATAATGGTGCAAATGTTGTTCAAGGGGGCAGATTCATTCACGTCGGTGGGTATTGTGACAAAGGGCAAGCAATGATTTGGTTAGCTGAACAATATAGAGCAAATACTCATAAAGACGCCATTGCAACAATCGCTCTTGGTGATGGTGAAAATGATACGACCATGTTAGAGGCAGCAGATTTTGCAGTACAAATTCGCTCTCCAATTCATTCATACCCGGTGTTATCACGCCAGCATAAAGTTTTACAAACTTCGCTGTACGGCCCTGAAGGATGGGCTGTAGCCATAGAACAATTACTTACAAAACAACTCATTCCTATTCCAACGCTTCAAGAGGTATCTCATGGCTGATTTTTATCAAAACGGCACTGTTACAACACTACATAATTTAATGCAGCGTGATAATGCTGATATGGAAAAAGAATTACTCGAGTTTTCTAAAAAACGCGCACTTGGGTTGATTTTACCTTCGTTATTCTCAGAGTTAGAAGGTAAAGCATTACCAGACATCATTAATGAAATTAAAGATGTAAAATATCTTTCTGAGATTGTCATCGGCCTCGACCGAGCTGATCTAAAACAATATAAGCATGCTTTATCATTCTTTGGTCAATTACCACAGCATCACCGCGTTCTTTGGAACGATGGCCCCCGATTAAAAGCCATTGATGAAAAACTTCAAACGCTTGGTTTAGCCCCAAAAGAAATGGGTAAAGGGCGAAACGTTTGGTATTGCATGGGTTATATCTTAGCATCAGGAAAAGCTGAATCTATCGCTTTACATGATTGCGATATCACAACATACAAACGAGAATTGCTCGATAGACTACTTTATCCTGTCGCCAACCCAATGTTTAATTATGAGTTTTCAAAAGGCTTCTATGCGCGAGTCGCTAACGGTAAAATAAATGGTCGTGTTTCTCGATTACTGGTAACACCACTCATTAAAGCATTAAAGAAAACAGTAGGTCATTGCGACTATCTAGAATATATGGACAGCTTTTTATATCCATTAGCGGGTGAGTTTTCTTTTAGAAAAGATGTATTAAGTGATATTCGTATTCCTAGTGATTGGGGCTTAGAAATTGGTGTGCTTTCAGAGATGTATCGAAATTATTCATCTAACCGAGTATGCCAAGTTGATATTGCTACAACTTATGATCACAAGCATCAAGATTTATCACTAGGCAATACCGCTGGTGGCTTGTCGAAAATGTCGATTGATATAAGTAAGGCTTTCATACGTAAGCTTGCCACACAGGGAGAAACTTTTACGCCTGAAAAGTTTAGAACCTTGAAAGCAACCTATTACCGGATTGCCCTTGATTACGTTGAAACCTATCGAAATGATGCCATGATGAATGGCCTAAAACTCGATATTCATAATGAAGAAAAGGCAGTAGAGATGTTTGCACAAAACATTTTAACTGCAGGTAACACCTTTTTAGACAAACCGATGGATACACCATTTATTCCTTCGTGGAATAGAGTAATCAGTGCCATTCCAGATATTTTATCGCAGTTAAAAGAAGCCGTAGAACTAGATAACCAAGAGTTTAGTGCCCAATTATGTGAAGAGATAAGCTATGCAGATGCAGGTTAAACAACTCAAACAAAAAATAGCAAAGCAATTATCGCTTATATATCAAGATATTTCCTTACATGAATCTTATGATGAAATCGCGCAAGCACTGATCAATATCATGGAAGTTTCATCGACCTTTGAAGAGCCCGCACCTTTTACTAATCATTGGTCTGAAGAAGATGTGATATTAATTACCTATGGCGATACTATTATAGGTAAGGAGCAATCACCATTACATGCGCTTAAAGCTTTTTTAGACCAGCATCTTAAAAAGACTATCAACAGTGTTCATATATTACCATTTTTTCCGTATAGCTCTGATGACGGTTTTGCTGTAATTGATTATTCATCGGTTAATGAATCACTAGGAACTTGGCAGAACATCGATGAAATAAGCCATGATTATCGGCTAATGTCTGACTTAGTGATTAACCATTGTTCAAGTCGTAGTGTATGGTTTGATAACTTTATTAAAGGAAAAGGCATTGGCCATGATTTCTTTTTTACCGCATTACCCGATGACGATTTATCACAAGTGGTTAGGCCTAGAACTTCGCCACTACTAAAAGAAGTTGAAACAGGAAACGGCAAAAAATTTGTGTGGTGTACATTTAGCCACGATCAAGTAGATTTTGACTTTCGAAACCCTAAAGTTCTCAAAGCTTTTACCTCAATCATTAAACAGTATATAGACCAAGGCGTAAGTATTTTTCGTTTTGACGCTATCGCTTTTTTATGGAAAGTTGTTGGCACTAGTAGCATTAATCTACCGCAAACCCATGAAGTTGTTAGGCTTTTAAGAACTTTAATCGAATCAGTAAAGTCTGACGCTGTTATTATTACTGAAACGAATATACCCAACACGCAAAACCTCACTTATTTTGGTAATGCCAATGAAGCGCACGGTATTTATAATTTTTCGCTACCGCCGTTATTACTAAACACCTTGTTAACTGGTAACTGTTTATATCTTAAACGTTGGTTAATGAGTATGCCTCCTGCGCAAGATGGAACCATGTATTTTAACTTTATTGCCTCGCACGATGGCATCGGGTTAAGACCTGCTGAGGGGCTTTTAGATAACGATGAAATTGCCAAATTAACCGACACTATTGAAGGTTTTGGCGGTAAAATATCATGGCGAACAACGGATGATGGCGATAGCAAGCCTTACGAAATGAACATCGCCTTATATGATGCTCTTCAAGGCACTATAGAGGGTAAAGATAAGTGGAATTTTGAACGCTATATATGCGCTCACACCATCATGCTAGCCCTTGAAGGGGTCCCTGGAATTTATATTCACAGCTTAATTGGCACTCAAAATGATTACGAAAAGCTTGCCAACACCCATCATAATCGTTCGATTAATCGCCGTCGATGGCACGAAGGTGCCTTAAACGAAGCCCTCAATGATGAACAGCTCCATCATAAAAAAGTTTTGGATACCTTAACCTCGCTGATAGCGATTAGAATAAAACAGCCCGCATTTCACCCTAATGCTACCCAGTTTACTCTGCACTTTGGTTTGCAATTATTTGGTTTTTGGCGTCAAAGTAAAGATAGAAAATATAGCATTTTCTCCATCAGTAATGTAAGTAATAAGCCAGTATCTTTGCCACTGAGTGAGCTGAATTTGATCATTACAGAGACTTGGTATGAATTGATTTCTAGGCTCGAAATAACAGAATTAACACAAACAATAAGCTTGAGTCCATACCAAACAGTTTGGATATCAAACCATCCTTAAATGCTTTATAGATAGACCAAAAATCCATTTTTTATCTTTCTTGGTCATCGGAAGAATACCTTAAAGCGTCTATATCTACTCCGTGGTGGTTATACCCGCAAGCAGCGGCATCTTCGATTTGATCTAGCTAAGAACGGACATTTTCATTTTATATGGCCGCTTTGGCTAAGTAGTCACGAGTAGGAATAAATTTAGGCTCTCTTTGACATAGAGGGTATCCCACTTTGTGTATTTTATGTTTAGTTAATTAGCACTCTTTAGAGCCTTAGAAAAAATAATTTTCGTTCCCTGTTATTAGCAATTTTTTTATTGGGCTAAATAATTTACATGAGGCAGGCCATGAGCTCTGACTCATGTAACGCATGTGCGTCATTGATGTGTGGCGATAGTATTTCTATGCGACTTTCTTTACTCGTATTAAGTATGCTTTCGGTGATGCCATCAGCGGTAATGTTATAGCCAAATACGCCTTGGTCTGTGATCAATACTGCTTTTATACGTTCTGCATGTATATTACTTAAAAATATCTGCAATTTTTTATAGTTGAAAATTTTCTTTGACGAAAAGCGCCAGCCTACACTGTTAAAACCCTCTCTAGTATTTATTGCTTTAAGGAAACCACACTCAGGAATAGCTAACAGTGAAGCTGGTGGTTTTTCACTCATGTGCTGATGGGAGTTGAGCAAGGCACAATGTGTAGGACCGAAGAGTTGTGAAATAGAAAGTTCAGCTTGTTGAGAAAAGCTCACTTCAGTAGTACGATGGCCGTGAATTTCTACATAACGCTGTAAATTTTCTTTATCACCTTCTTGATATAGGTCAATTTTATTACCAATAACGGTATCGGCAATTGAAATTTGCTGATTAAACGTATCGTGTGAAGTGTAACGAGAATCGTTTAATTGCCGAGCGTCTACTAAGGTTAATGTTTTTTGTAACGATAAAACCTTTTGGTAATGTGGCGCTGAAAGTACTTTAAGAAATTCCTTTGGGTGTCCGAGCCCAGTCGGCTCTATCAATAAACGATGAGGCCTTGCCTCTTTTAAAAGTTGGTTCAGTGCCACTTGCATGGGGGCTCCTGCAGTACAACACATACAGCCACCCGGCACTTCACGCACATATACTTGTTGCGGTGTTGAAAACTGCCCGTCCACTAAGCTGCCATCAACACCTATTTTACCAAATTCATTCACCAAAATAGCCCAACGCTCTTCGGTTGGTTTATTCGCGAGCAAATGTAAAATAGCCGATGTTTTGCCTGCACCTAAAAAGCCTGTGATGATGTTGGTTGGAATCGCTGTAAGTTGTGGTGGTTTTATCTTACTCTGTTTTACCTTTACTTGTTCCATAGACTAGCCACAACACTTTTTAAATTTTTGGCCCGTGTTACAGACGCAAAGATCATTACGGCCAACTTTGGTTTGGGTATTACTCACGGGGGCTATAGGTGCGTAGCAGCTTGATTTACTGCAGCAACTGGTGTCATCTATCGATGAGTGTTTTATAGTCTCTTGCTTAGCTTGGTTCATAATTAAATCGTTTAAGTTGGGCTATTTT
>CAWVWK010000091.1:0-10069 GCA_963933725.1 uncultured Colwellia sp. | reverse complement strand
AGCAATTATTAAAGCACCGTAGGTGAGGTTTTAACCTTACAAAACTTCGCACGATAGTGCGTAAAGCTTTTAGCTGATCCTTAACACTTAATTTACTCGTAAAAAAGGCGCTATCTTCATTAGAAAATAGCGCCTGCATTAAAAGCCTCGTAAAGAGCTTTTAATTATAATCTTTCAAGTAAAGCTTCTGTGAAGTCGGTAGTACCGTGTGTTCCGCCTAAGTCACGAGTAGTACGGTCGCCTGTTGCGATAACATCTGTTAATGCAGCACGGATTTTCTCAGCTTTATCTGTCATTTCTAGATATTCTAACATTTGAATAGCGGCTAGAATTACAGAAGTGGGGTTAGCTAAGTTCTTACCAGCAATGTCAGGAGCACTTCCGTGAACAGCTTCAAAGATAGCACAGTCTTCACCGATGTTTGCACCAGGAGCCATACCAAGACCACCTACTAAGCCAGCACAAAGATCAGATAAAATATCACCGAATAGGTTTGTCGTAACAATTACGTCGAACTGTTCAGGGTTCATTACAAGTTGCATACAACAGTTATCTACGATCATCTCTGTTGATTCAATTTCAGGGTAACGTTGTGCAACTTCACGAGCTACTTTTAAGAACAAGCCTGAAGTAGATTTTAAGATATTTGCTTTATGAACAGCTGTTACTTTTTTACGACCTTCTTTACGAGCAGTTTCATAAGCGAAAGTTAATATTTTTTCAGCTCCTTCACGAGTTATTACGCTCATCGCTTCAGCTTGAGTACCATCTTCTGATACCGCTTGGCCAACACCAGAGTACATACCTTGAGTATTTTCTCTAACAGTTAAAATATCAATGTTTTCGTAACGTGCCTTTGTACCTTTGAAAGAATGCACAGGGCGTAAGTTAGCGTATAACTTAAATTGCTTACGTAAAGTTACATTGATTGATGTAAAACCTTCACCAACGGGTGTTGTTAAAGGACCTTTTAAAGTAAGTTTATTTTTTTCAATTAATGAAATAGTCTCTTCTGGAACTAATTCTCCATACTTTTCTAGTGCAGCTAAACCAGCATCTGCAAATTCATAATTAAAGTTACAGCCAGCTTTGTCTAATACTTTAAGTGTTGCATCGATAATACTTGGTCCAATACCGTCACCAGGGATAACTGTAATTGTTTGATTGTTTGTACTCATGTTAATTGCCTTGTAATTTAACTCAGATAAAAGTGTGCTTAGCTGAAGAAGCTCGCATAGATTAGTGTTATCACGTCGATGTGATTATCACTCGTTTTATGGTGTGTTTTATAGCATAATTCGTATCTGTAAGCGAGTAAGAAACCTTTACATGCAGCGATCAAATTAGCTTCTAAATACTATGTTTGTGGCTCTATTCTCATTAGAGCCACTTTTTACAGGTGATACGATGAAATTTAGACCAATAAAATGTAATTAACAAGCATTTAAAGGAGAAATAGCCTCATATAGGTGATATTTCATATCACCCTAATTAATAATAAGCATCACGGTTTTTTATATGTGAAGAACAATAAAATGGATATAAGTAGTTACTTCTCAAAATTCATTGGTTGAATTCTAATATCTTTAAGGTTGAAACCAAGTTGTATATCGGTTTTTAATGTTAGCAACGTTTTAGCTAATTCGATGTCGTCCTTATGGGAAATTAGCTTTTTCGAGATGGATGATTTTATCTTACTTGAGGTTAAAAGCGTGTCGAGACAGTGGTGTTCTTGTAATAACAGAGCTGCAGTTTTAAGGCCTATCGTGGGAACGCCCGGGATTTTATTGGTGGAGTCGCCCGTTAGAGTCCAAAGATCTTTGAGTTGGCTGGGCTGTACCTTAAACTTTGTTGTTACATAGTCCTTATCAAGGTATCGTCGGTGAAAATAATCATAAACTTTTATATGAGGGCTGAGTAAGGATAGAAAGCCCTTATCCGTTGAAATAATTGTAACGTTTTTACCTTTAGATGACATTTTATTAGCTAATGTAGCAATAATATCATCGGCTTCATCTTGCTCCGGTATTAATGAATCGACATATTGAAGCATAAAGGCATCTTGTATATCTGTTAATTTATGCTCAAGATGGACAGGCATCTTTTGACGACCTTTCTTATAGTCGGGGTAAACGTCATATCGCCAACAAGGCTCACTGCTGTCAAATACGGCCAAAGCGTGTGTTGGATTCAAGGTTGCTAATATTTTATGCAGTGCATTAGTACAAGCACTTTGGGTGTTATTGAGTATTTGGTCAATCGTGTTTTGAGATAATTCTGGAGAACTGCTTAATTGAGAGGAACTCATCATGTTCGCAAAAGGGCGCTCTTGAACGGCATAAATTCTTCTTATGAGATTAAGCGCATCAATAAGAACTAAGTGAGTTGCCATGTTACTACCTTATCATTTTTGTTATTGTGCGGTTATATTTCGGATTCATTATAACGAAAGAGCAATAAAAATGTCATCAACATAAACATTTATTCTTATTATCAAATAACTCAAAAAAGACCATGTTGAATGACAGTGGTCCTACCTACTTTTAACTTCATAACAAGGAATATAATCACTACCTGGCAATTTCATTCTTTGTTGTTTTACATATGATTTAAGCAGCTTATCAACTAAAGACATTATAGATTTTTCACCCGATATAGTATAAACACCATGCGCTTTAATCGCTTTTATACCGCTCTCTTTCACGTTACCGGCAACAATAGCTGAAAATATACGTCGTAGATTAGAGGCTAGATCTGCACTTTCTAAGCGATGACTTATTTCAAGTGATGATATGTTTTTATGTGTAGGTTCAAATGGTTTTTGAAAATCATTTGGTATTTTTAAAGACCAATTAAAATGGAAGGAATCAAAAACCTGAGTACGGTATTCAAGGACTTGCTTTAACGATGTAGTCATTTTTCTGGCAACCAAACTCGCATCTTCAATAATAATGCTATAGAGGCTTTGTGCCTTTTTCCCCAAGGTGGCAACGATAAAGTTATCTATTTCTTGAAAGTAAGCTCGACTTGATTCTGGTCCTGTTAAAATAATAGGTAGTATTTGCTTGCTGTTCTCTTCGTGTAACATAATACCTAAGATGTAAAGGAGTTCTTCAGCGGTTCCAACCCCTCCAGGGAAAATGATAATACCATGACTAAGACGTACAAATGCTTCTAGACGTTTTTCAATATCGGGAAGAATGACAAGCTCGTTGACAATTGCGTTAGGTGGCTCTGCGGCAATGATACCTGGTTCTGTGAGACCCACATATCGTCCTGTTTTAACTCGTTGCTTAGCGTGAGCAATGGTAGCTCCTTTCATGGGACCCTTCATTGAACCAGGTCCACAACCAGTACAAATATTTAGCATACGAAGCCCTAATTGGTAGCCAACTTCTTTGGTATATTTATATTCATCGCTTTTAATGGAATGGCCGCCCCAACAAGTAATAAAACCCGGTTCACTGTCTGGTTTGATTACATTTGCATTACGTAAAACTTCAAAAATTGTGTCTGTTATATCTTCTGTTTGAATATGCTTATTGTAATGATGATGAAATAAGATATCACGCAATACAGCGGACAAATTTTCCTTAATACCTCTAATTATTTTTTCATCTACAAAAGCATGCTGGGGAGGGTTTGTTAAATGAATTTGTACGCCACGTTGTTCATTGATTACTTCGATGTCGAATGATTTATATCGATCATATATCACTTCAGCATCATCGGTATTTGAGCCTGAATTTAATACAGCCAAAGAGCAGTTTCGATAAAGACTATGAATATGGCTATTTGCTGTATGTTGAAGTTGATCAACCTCAGATTGTGATAACAGATTCATGTTACCGACAGGGGTAAACTGGTATGACATATATGCTCCTGTGATTATTTTTTTTATTATGTAAGTATTGGTTAGAATGTTAAAAAAATCGAGTTTTATTAACAAAAATAAAGTACTGAATGATGAATGATGAATGAGGTAGGAGGAACTAGAGTCGGGGAAGGTGAGATGCGAAATGTTTAAATCTCGCATCTAAGGTATATTTTATTGTCTCAACGACCTACCGTTCGGAGCTATTTGTAAATGTGTGCTTCTGAACGGGTTGATATCTAAACCGCCACGTCGGGTATATCGAGCAAAGACTGTCAGTTCTTCAAATTTTCCATATTGTAGTAAATCACAAAAGATTCTTTCAACACACTGCTCATGAAACTCGTTGTGTTGTCTAAACGATATCAAATATTCTAATAACACAGCCTGATCAATAGGTTTTCCTTTATACTGTATATAGACACTTGCCCAGTCGGGTTGATTTGTTATTAAACAATTAGACTTTAATAAATGACTAACAAGTACTTGAGATACATTAGACACTGAATCACCCTCGCTTAATAGTTTAGTTAATAGCGAAGGAGTGTATTGGTACTCATCAATGCTGATATCAAGTTCATCAATACAAAGCGCGTGTTCAAAAGGTCTTTGTATCGCTAACGAGTCGACGTGTTCAACCGGTGATAAAGTGACTTTTGCTTGAACTCCCGCAATAACAGACAAATCTTCAGTTAAGTGTTTCTCAACGGTTTCGAAATCGTCAAACTTACTTTGATTAAGGCTATTTAAATAAAGCTTGAACGATTTGGATTCAACTAAATTAGGGCTAGTGCATGGAAAGCGAAATTCTGCTACAGCAACAACGGGTTTTCCTTTTGTATTTAGCCAAGATAATTCATATCCGTACCAAACATCTTCTCCTTTAAATGGAACAATGCCACCCTTTAACGATAAATCGTTTCTATTTAAGCTTCTGGGTACCCCTTGGAGTAAATCTGGGGTATATTTACTGCAATAATCGGTTGCTTTACCAAGCGTTAAATTATCTAATTCTTTAGCGTTTTCGTAAGTTGCCATAATATCCTAATAGTTGTCTTTTTAAGCAATAATACAATGCTTATATCTGCTGTTGGGGTTAACAGTTAGCTAGCATTCTTTTAACATTTAATCCTAGCTACTTAAATTTAATCTTCCTATTTTAAAGGATAACGTGCCTATATGTCATCTTCTAATCCAATGACAAGCAATAAAACCACTATGTCTGCACATTTAACACAAAGCTTAATTGCTTTGTCTGAAAATTATATTATCGCACATCAAGAAAAAACAGGCGCATTGCCCTTAGTTGAATTTGATGAAGACTGGCGTTCACCCTGCGAGCAGGAACGCGTTGACGATAATGTCCGCTGGAAACCTGTTCAAATTGAAGGGAATAAAACGTTGTCTTTCGATAATGTTGAACAAGCCTTAAATATAAACTTGCACGACGATATCAAAACATATTTCACAACAATATATAGTGAAAGTATAGATACGGTTTGTGAAGAAGGGGCACTTTCTTTGTTATTTGCTTGGAATGAAGATGACTTCTCTCGTTTGCAAGAGAACCTTATTGGTCATGTGCTCATGAAGCAGAAACTAAAACAAGAAATAACACTCTTTTTTGCGGTAACGGATGAAGAAGATATTATCATCTCTGTACTCAATGAAAGTGGCGAAGTTTGGGTCGAGCGAGTAGGGTGTAAACCTCATAAGAAAATAGCGAATTCGTTAAGCGAGTTTATAGAAACGCTTCATTTCTAGCTCGCTATTTAGTCTTAACTAGGAATAGAAATAGAGGGCCTTATTCTAAATTTATACTCTATTTTTTAATAGCACTTTAATCTCAGCTATTTCTTGTTTTAATTCGTCTATTTGAGAAGAAAAACTGGTAACAATATCTTTTTTTAGTAATGCAAATTGTTGCTCTAGAACTAGATTTTCATTTGTGTTTGATTCATTGTTGACGGTAACTTCTACGTTATTTTCTTGATGATGGCTAATAAAGTTTTTGTCATGCTGCCAGTTTTTTAAGACACTTATTATTGTCGGTAAAGGAAAAGGCTGTGAAAGTTTTGCTTTAACCAAGGCAACCGTAGGTTTTTTTCCTTCGTTGGCGATAGTGTTTGCAGTGATCAATATGTCATCAATGTTTGTCATTTTAAGACTTCAGTTCGCTTGTTTAGCTATATTTTAGCGAAAATTACCAATCATGTCTTTAGTTATTTATTATAAAATAACTATACTCTATAATTATCAATAAGTTAAGTTGTTGGAATAGATGTTGCTAAAACAAAGTTAGACAATTTCAAAACGTTGTTCAAAGCTTGATATTCATTTTGATAGCATTACTTATAACAATTTTATAAAAGAGAGATAAACATGAAAAAATCACTATTAGCTTTACTTATTGCTACACCTTTAACATTAACTTTATCTGGCTGTGTTATTTCAGTAAACGACGGTGAAGTAGATCATAGCTGGAGCTCTTCTCATCAAGACAAAGTAACTAAAAATCGTGATTTAATTGCTGAAGCGAAAATAGCTACCAGTTTTAATAGCCTTAGAGAGAAGTTAGGGGTAGCGGACTTTTCTGAAACCTATTCAAAAGGAGGAGAGACTGTTAATGTTCTTTATTACAGAACTCAGCGTCTTCACAAAGACGGCTTAACGACTAAAGATGAATGCACTTACCTTTACTTTATCAATGAAGCACTTGTTGAAACCGGTAATGGTGTTGACTTCTCAAGAAATTCTAAAGGTTAATATTTCATTAAAACATAATAAAAAGTACTTTCTTCGCTGGTTTAATAAAGCGAGGAAAGTGCTTTTTGCGTTTGATAAGGACTCTCACCTAATAGAGATAAGACATCTTCTTACTTTTTCTAATCTGCACTTATCTTCGGGCAAAACGGGCTTGTGTCTTGACCTACTCAAATCCAAAAGCTTCTCTTTCATTTTAAGACGGAGCCTTAGTCATTCTTAAAAAGAAAAAACCGGCAACAAAAGGTAAAATCATCGGATAAAATGCATGGCTAACGACATTTAATGGTGAGATTGAGAGTGTTGCGCCAAGTAACAATGCTTGAGCACCATAAGGGATAAGGCCTTGGCTAATACAGGCATAGATATCTAATAAACTTGCCGACTCAGCAGGAGAAAGCTCAGCATTTGTAGCCAGTTCTTTTGCTGTATCGCCATTTACAATAATTGAAACCGTGTTGTTAGCGGTAAAAAAATTCGTTAAAAAGGTTAGACCGGCAATACCTATACCCGCAGAGCGTTTCGGGTTGTTGGGGCTTAATCGATTAGATAAACGAGTGATATGATGAGTAAGCGCCTTTAAACCACCTTGAGATTTTATCAACTCACTTAAACCACCAATGAACAGTGATAAAATGAAAATGTCTTGCATACTTGAAAAACCTGCATTGATATCGGTTATCCAACTTGATAATTGATAGTCTGTTGTTAGCATACCTATAAAAGCTGCCAGGATAATACCTAAAGTTAACACAACAAATACATTTACCCCCATAAGGGCCAAAATAAGTATTACTACATAAGGGATTAAGCCAAGCAAACTATCCTCATTAGTAACTTCATAAGGAACATCGACGCCTAAGAAGAAGAATATGATTAAACACATTAATGCAGCAGGAATAGCAAATTTAAAGTTGATCTTAAATTTGTCCTTCATGTGTGCCCCTTGAGAGCGTGTTGAGGCGATCGTTGTATCAGATATAATTGATAAGTTATCACCAAACATAGCGCCTGATATTAAACAGCCTGCAACCACAGCAGTGTCTAGATCTGTTGTTTCAACAAAGCCAAGAGCAATCGGCGCAATTGCAGCAATTGTTCCCATAGAAGTGCCCATAGCCGTTGATAAAAAGGCTGCCACTAAAAATAAGCCAGGTAAAATTAAATAAGAAGGAAATAAAGCCAAGCCTAACTGAACACTAATATCTACACTCCCTGTTGCTTTAGCAACGCTAGCAAATGCACCAGCAAGTAAATAGATAACACACATTGTAATGATATTGCTGTGACCTGCACCTTTGATAAATTGGTCGAGTTGATGGTTTATAGGAAATTGAGATAACATCTTTCCAATAAGAATTGACACAAATATAGCAGGGATTATCGCGATACTGGCTGGCAGTTTATAAAAAGCAAACTCTGTTCCCTGTAACGTGAGTACAAGCCCTGTTCCTAAGAATAAACATAAGAACACAGCAAAAGGCAATAAAGCAATAAAGTGTCCTTTTTGTTCTGTGTTATTCATCGATGAAACGTTAGTTTGGTTTAGGTCTGTTTCATTCAAATCTTTGTGTTGCGACATATTTTTATCTTTTGGTTAGTTAAGGGCCGTTGACTAATCTTTGTTGGTAATTGTTAAGGATAAGCTATTCCCTCGTCGAACTAAATACTTTATTTGAAATTGATAAAGGCAATGAAATGTTTTAAGTAAAGAAAACAGGCATACAGGGCGATAAAGGCTGTATTTATATGTCTAAATTATGATAGAATGCGCGCGATTGGATAGTAGGTGGTTATAGCCTATTAAATACATATAAATTTTTGGAATTATGCATGTCAGAGAATAAGTTTGAAACAATAGAACAACGCGTTAGCTACGGTGTAGGTCGTCAATTAGGTGATCAACTACGTAACAACCCATTTGAAGATTTTGATATTACTGCTGTTCAAGCGGGTATTGCAGATGCGCTTGCTAATGTAGAAAGCCAAGTTTCAGATGAAGACTTAAATGAAGCATTTAGTGTTGTTTCTAAAAAGTTACAAGAGCAAGAGCAAGCTAAAGCTAAAGAACTAGCAGCAGAAGGCGAAGCCTTTTTAGCTGAAAATGCAAAGCGTGACGAAGTTACAGTAACTGAATCGGGTTTACAGTATGAAGTAATCGCAACTGGCGAAGGTGAAAAGCCAACGGCAGAAAGCACTGTAAGTGTTCATTACCACGGTACATTCGCAAATGGCGATGTATTTGATAGCTCAGTTGAACGCGGTCAACCAGCAGAGTTCCCTGTTGGTGGCGTAATTGCTGGTTGGACAGAAGCTTTACAATTAATGACTGAAGGAAGTAAGTGGAAAATCACTGTCCCTTATAACTTAGCTTATGGCGAACAGGGCTCGCAAGGCGCTATCCCTCCATATGCTACGTTAGTGTTTGAAGTTGAATTACTTAGCGTAATTAGCTAATTAGTTTTATTTTTAAAAAGCCCTCAAATAGAGGGCTTTTTTTTAAGTAAGTTTTGAGTAACTGAAAAGATGCTCAATAGCGAGCATCTCTTTTATCTGCATGACAAGTGGTTACTCAATGAAAAATATACTTGAAACATTTTTTTCCAATTATTTAAAAGCATTTGAAAGTTATGACCTAGCGGCGGTATCAAATTGCTATGCCATTCCATGTACTTTAAATACCCCAGAAAAAATCGTTTTAATAGATGATATAGATTCCTGTCAAAAAGAGTTTGATGCTATATTCAAACAACTAAAACAAGAAAACATGAAAGAGATACGTGTTAAGCAATCAAGCTTCATAAAAATGACTAATTACTTAGTACTAGCCTCTATTAATTGGCAGTTTGTGGATGTAGGTGGAGAGGTTTTTGCCAGCTTTTGTGCTGTTTATTATATAGTTGTAGAAGAAAATCAAAACCAAAAATCATGTAAAATAGTTAACATTGCATCACATCATGATGAAAGCTCAATAAAACTAGCTTCAAGTTTTACAATCAAATAAGCCAAGTAAGGCAGAAAATAATTATTAATTAAAAGAGAAATGACATGAAAGTAAAAGTAGCGATATTAGGCTGTAGTGGTCGTATGGGGCGTAATTTAATTCAAGCAGCCCACGAACATGAGAGTATAGAACTTATTGGTGGAACGGTTCGTGCGACGTCATCATTTTTCAATTTTGATTTAGGTGAACTTGCTGGTATTGGTGCTATAGGTCTTAAAACGTGCTCTGAACTTTCTGATCTCGAAGATGCTGATGTGTTGATAGATTTTACAGCGATAGAGACCAGTTTATCGCATGTTTTATGGTGCAAAGAAAATAACAAAGCATGTGTTATAGGCACTACAGGCTTTAGTGAGCAGCAAATAAATATTATGGAAGAAGCTGCAAAGGATACGGCAATTGTTTTGGCCCCAAACACCTCTGTTGGT
>CAWVWK010000090.1:0-10181 GCA_963933725.1 uncultured Colwellia sp. | reverse complement strand
ATCCAAGTAAGTATTTATTTCTATCCAAAATAAATGAGGACAGTCAAAAATTACATTGTGAAAAGTCAATTTATGACTGTCCCCACTTGTTCTTCATTAATAAAATAAATGAGGACAGTCTAGAAAATAAATAAATGAGGATAGTCAAAAATAAATAAATGAGGACAGTCAAAAATCACATTGTGAAAAGTCAATTTATGGCTGTCCCCACTTGTTCTCCCACTTGTTCTTCATTAAAAATTAAAGTCTTATGAAGTATTATTTAGGATCAACAGAGGACAGGCTAGGATTAAAAATATATGAGCAAAAGTGAAACAAATAAGACTATCTCAAATAATTAATATCTAACCATTTTCATTTAAGTCATCTATTGAGCTATAGTTATTTTCTAAGCTAATTTTAAATCAAGGAAGATTTATGACTCAATCTCGTCGAAGCCAAATTTCTCTTAAAGATACTTGCTACTATCATTTGATTTCCCGTTGTGTAAGAAGGTCCTTTTTATGTGGTATAGATAATTACACAAAAAAAAGTTTTGAGCATCGAAGGCAATGGATGGTAAACAGAATAAGGTTCTTATCAAGTATATTTGCAATAGATGTTGCAAGCTATGCAGTGATGTCTAATCATTATCACCTTGTTGTTCACGTTAATGAAGATGAAAGCCAAAGTTGGTCTATTGAAGAGGTATGTGAGCGCTATGAAAATTTATATCATTTGCCATCGCCAGTTAAACAGCTACTGATAAGCAGAGAAAATACAGAAACTAAAAACACTACAGCCATATGTCAACTAGCGCTGGAGTTAGTAGAAAAATATAGAAGTAGACTATCTGATATCTCTTGGTTTATGAGAAACTTGAATGAATATGTTGCAAGAAAAGCTAATATCGAGGATGAATGCAAGGGACACTTCTGGGAAAGCAGATTTAAGTCACAAGCCCTTCTTGATAATAAAGCATTATTAGCTTGTATGGCTTATGTTGACTTGAATCCAATAAGAGCAAAAATTGCAAGTTCCCCTAGTAATTCTCAGTTCACTTCTGTTTTTGAAAGAATTCATGATAAATCAAGTGAGAATGACAATAAGAATAACTTGCCATTTAAGGTAAAACCATTACTGGGCTTTGTAGGTGCGGAAAATAAAAACTCAATTAAAGGGATTGCCTTTTCATTCAGAGATTACTTGCAACTTGTTGATGAAACAGGAAGGGTAATGATAAGTAAAGAAAAAGGTAGAATTGACGGAATAGCCCCTTCTTTACTTCATCAGCTAGGTATCGAAGGAGAGGACTGGCTTTATTTGGCAAAGAATTTTGGCAGAGTATACCACCAAGCTGTTGGCTCCTTGGAATTACTTGTTCAGTTCTCTGAAAATACTAATAAAAAGTGGATAAGTGGTCAACGACAGCAATGTAAAATATTCACTTAAGATAAATTCTATATCTATAAGTAGTTTAAAGCATATAAAATGAGCTAGTCTTTGGTTGTTGATTGAATCCAGGGCAATTGGTTGTGCGCAGAATCCATTAATAAGATAATAAGTTAAGGAAGAGAATCTTAACTCACACTTCAAATCAACCAAATTTCCCTTAAGAAAATACCTTAAATCAAAATAAAAATGAAGTTTAGATTTTTACGTTTTACAATTTTAATCAAGACTGTCCTCATTTATTTTTTTAAATTCAGACTGCCTTCATTTGTCTTCACTTGTCTTGAAAAACGCCGGAAATCGCTAACTATTTTTTATTAGTTTTTTGTATATACGCCTATGAAGTTAGGTGGTTTCTACTTTTATTACACAATATTTTCTGTTCCTGTATAATATTGCGCATTAAATAGCAGTCTAAGCTACCTTAGTAATAAAGACAGCTACCCACTATATGAAGCTACTCCTTATTAGTAACATTTCTATTAATACAGTACCGAGTAAGTTGAGAGTAATACATGACCGTAGAACAATTCGACCCGAAAGCACGTAAAAAAAGTGCTAATTCAAATGAAAGCCAAACAACGACACTTAACATTCCAAGTAAGATGATTGAAGAGCAACATAACGAGGTTGTTAGCTCAACTATTGATGCAAATCGTTCTGCAAAGGTAGGTTTTGTAAGTCTTGGCTGTCCTAAAAATTTAGTTGACAGTGAGCGAATTCTTACGCAACTTCGTACTGAAGGTTATGATGTTGTGAATGAATATGATGATGCAGAGCTTGTTATTGTCAATACCTGTGGATTTATCGATAGTGCCGTTAAAGAATCACTTGATACCATTGGAGAAGCGCTAGCGGCTAACGGAAAAGTTTTAGTAACCGGTTGTTTAGGTGCGAAAAAAGATGAAATTATCGAACTTCATCCAAATGTATTAGGTGTTACAGGCCCACATGCTTACGATGAAGTTTTAAAGCAAGTTCATGAGCATGTTAAAAAGCCAGAGCACAACCCGTTTATAGACCTAGTGCCAGAACAGGGCGTTAAATTAACGCCTAAACATTACGCTTATTTAAAAATATCAGAAGGGTGTAACCATCGTTGTACTTTTTGTATCATTCCTTCTATGCGTGGTGATTTAGACTCTCGCCCAGTCGGAGATGTATTAGGTGAAGCAAGTCGACTAGTGAACGCAGGAGTTAAAGAGTTACTTGTTATTTCGCAAGATACTTCTGCTTACGGGGTTGATGTTAAACATAAAACAGACTTTTGGGATGGTATGCCGGTAAAAACCCATATGCAGCAATTATGTGAAGCGTTGGCGAAGCAGGGCGTCTGGGTTCGTTTGCATTATGTATATCCTTATCCACATGTCGACAAAATTATCCCATTAATGGCGGAAGGTAAAATACTGCCTTACTTAGATATTCCATTTCAACATGCCAACAAGCGTATTTTAAAATTAATGAAACGTCCTGGTAGCTCTGAAAGAGTATTAGAGCGTATCGCAAAATGGCGTGAGATTTGTCCTGAATTAGTTATTCGTTCAACCTTTATCGTTGGTTTCCCTGGTGAAACAGAAGAGGAATTTGAAGAGCTACTAGCCTTTTTAGAGGAAGCACAACTAGACAGAGTAGGTTGTTTTAAATACTCACCTGTTGAAGGTGCAACTGCAAATGATTTGCCTGATCATGTACCTGAAGATGTGATGGAAGATAGGCTACAACGCTTTATGTCAGTTCAAGAAAAAATTAGTGCTGATAAGCTTCAAGCCCGAATTGGCCAAGAGTATCTTATTTTGGTTGATGAAGTTAATGAACTGGGCATTGTCGGACGTTCATACATGGATGCACCTGAGGTTGATGGTAAGGTTTATTTGTCTGATGATTATGACGCTAAGCCTGGCGATCAAATTTGGGTGCAAATAATACACGCAGACGAACACGATGTTTGGGGCGTTCGCGTAGAAGATTAATTCAATTATTAAACTATGTGTTCACTTTATTCTAGAGTGTGAACACATAGTTTAACTTCAACCTTACCTTTACCTCTGATGCGACCCTATAGAAGTAGACACCTGATTTACCTTTCCCCTTAAACCTTAACTTTCCCTCTTTATACCTTAATTTTATTATCAAAAGCCTTTTATGGAACGGGCTTTTGCCGTACCTGTTAACACTTCAAGTAAAACATTACCATTAGTTAAAAGCGAAATTAGGAGTGTTTCGACCCTATGTTTTTGACCAATAATCGATTGCTCTAATCGGCGTTTTAATTGCTTTATAACTTCTAACTTCTGACTTCACACTCATCGTGCCTTCTAGTATATTGAAAAATATAGTAATGTTTACTATGGTAAATTGGTTTTTATTATCGTCAAAATGTTTTGTAAGAAATATTATACTTTTAATCGTAGGGTTTATTGATGAGGAGAATAATTTATAGAAGAATGAGTGATGAGCGGATTAGATAAAAATTAGACATGGAAAAATCGATTACTATCTTTAGTTTTTATTCATCATCAGATTGTTCTTCAGCCCATAAAACGGCACTATTATAATGCTGAATCACTATAGTTTTATCTAATTTCATGGTTTCCATGATGCGTGTTGTTTTATCCCAGCTTGCATGCTCAATAAGTTCTACAAGTGCTACTAACCCAGCAAGAACGCCTTTTTTCGTAACTAATGTGTCTTTAATTTCTTGGCTTAAAGGCAATTTCTCTAGGATGTTATCCATGGTTTCATCTAATATTGCATCAATCATTGATAAAAGCCCAGTTAAAAAAGCAGAAGAAATATCTACCTCTCCTTTTAATTCATTCGCGGTTAATTCACAAAATTTTGCACGAATCATCGCCGTTTTTATTAACTCGTTAGGTTTTGAATCGTTCGAAGTGACTGCAAACATAAGCCCTAAAAACCGCTGTAACTCACCTGAGCCAAGCGTCACTAATGCTTGCTTAATCGTTGATATTTCATTTTTTCGTTTAAAGATAGCGGAATTTGCATAACGAAGTAACTTATATGATAACGAAATATCCCTTTCAAACACTGTTGTAATGTTGTTTAAATCAATCTCTGTTTTCGATGTTTCATACAATAGCTCTGCCATAGAAAGTTGAGAAGGGGAAAGTGTTTTAGCTTTGATCATTTCCGGTTTAGCGAAAAAGAAGCCTTGAAAGTAACTAAAACCAAGCTCTTTTGCTTTTTCATATTCTTGATAAGTTTCTATTTTTTCAGCGAGTAATTTTATGTGGTCGTATTTTTGGCATATTTGAATGATCTCATCAATTTGTTCAGCGTTACTTTTTCTAAAATCAACTTTAATCATTTCAACAAAAGGAAAGAAGTGTAGCCAAATATTTTCATGCTCGTAATCATCTAAGGCGAGTTTATAACCCTTTAAGTGCAGGTTTTTACAAAGCCTAAGGAGTTTCTTTCCGGGTTTTAGCGTTTCAACAATCTCAACGATCACTTCGCTTGGATCTAAAATTTCAGGTAAACCTTTTTCTAATGTATCTAGGGTAAAATTGATAAATGCAGGTTTGTTGGCTGTAAAATCGCTGATTTCAATATTGAATTTACTGGCTTCAACAATTTCTGATGTTGCTTTATCACCGTCTATATCAGGAAAAACATTATCAACACCATCTCTAAATAGCAGTTCATAGCCGAAAATTTTTTTATCAACATTAAAAACTGGTTGTCTTGCCGCATAGAAGAGCATATTTATTGCACCACTGAATTTTTAATACCATTAAAGTACTACTACCGATAATATAAACTATATGGCATAGACTCATTTTTTTCCTTTTTTATTCAACTTTATTTTTATTCTTCTATTCGTTAAGACAGCTTTTTATATGATATGCTTATTATACTTATATGTTAAATTTACCTGAGGAAATTAACTTGGAAATAGCGACTTTATTTTCATTGGCAATATACTTTGCTGTGATGCTAGGAATAGGTTTATACGCTTTTAAAAAGTCAACAAGTGACGTATCTGGGTTTATGCTTGGTGGCAGAAGTTTAAGTCCAAAAGTTGCAGCATTATCTGCTGGTGCCTCAGATATGAGTGGTTGGATTTTGATGGGCTTGCCAGGAGCGATGTACCTTAGTGGGATGAGTAGCCTATGGATTGCTATCGGCTTGGTTATTGGTGCATTTTTGAATTACCTGTTTGTTGCACCACGATTAAGAACCTATACCGAATTAGCGAATGACTCCATTACGCTTCCTGATTATTTTGAAAATAGATTTAACGATAAAACACGTTTATTACGACTCGTCTCCTCAGTTGTTATCGTTGTATTTTTTACCCTCTACACCTCAAGTGGTATCGTTGCAGGCGGTAAACTTTTCGAAAGCTCTTTTGGCTTAAGCTATGAATCGGGGCTTTATATTACTGCTGGAGTAGTAGCGGCGTATACACTTTTTGGTGGTTTCTTGGCGGTCAGTTTAACCGATTTTGTACAAGGATGTATTATGTTTATCGCCTTAGTATTAGTGCCTATTGTCACTATTAATGCTGTTGGTGGGGTAGGGGAAGTTCAACATCAAATAGCAAGCATTGACCCAGCCTTATTTGACCTTTTCAGTGGCGTAAGTTTAATAAGTATCATCTCTGCAATGGCCTGGGGATTAGGTTATTTTGGACAGCCACATATTATTGTTCGCTTTATGGCAATTAGAGATGTAAAAGAGTTACCTGTAGCAAGAAGAATAGGTATGAGCTGGATGATTGTTTCTATTATTGGTGCCATGGCTACGGGGTTTGCGGGCATTGCTTATATAGCCAAAACAGGAATGGAATTAAAGGATGCTGAAACCATTTTTATTGTATTATCACAATTGCTCTTTTCTCCATTGGTAGCGGGCTTTTTATTAGCCGCTATTTTAGCGGCAATAATGAGTACCATTTCTTCACAACTGCTGGTGACATCAAGCTCCTTAACAGAAGACTTTTATAAAACATTCTTAAATAAAGAAGCCTCACAAAAGCAACAAGTTTTAGTGGGCCGATTATCTGTACTTGTTGTTGCTCTTTTGGCTATTTATTTAGCTCATGACAGAAATAGCTCTATTCTCTCTCTAGTAAGTAATGCTTGGGCAGGTTTTGGTGCTGCGTTTGGCCCTGTGGTTATCGCAAGTTTATATTGGAAAAACATGACACGTAATGGTGCTCTTGCGGGGATGCTTGTTGGTGCATTGACCGTCTTATTCTGGATTTATGCGCCAATTACGATTAATGGTGGGTCATTAAGTAGCTATCTTTACGAAATCGTCCCAGGTTTTATTTTATGTTCATTAACTCTGTATTTTGTAAGTAAGCTTGCACCTGAAAAAGATGAAAAACTGCTTGCAACGTTTGACAAGGTTAAAGCAATACACAGTCATTAATTTTGCTTTTGTTTATATTGGCCATTTAAGTTAATTGTTCATTAACTTAAATGGCCGTATTAAGCACTTGATTCTTTTTTTCAACAACCAATACCCTCTAAGTAAAGCCAATGAATTTTTCAAATAGTTACATCACGTTAGGTAAACCCTTTTATCAAAATGTCTTACCTGAAAAGGTATGTGCACCTGCTGTTTTACTCTGGAATCAGTCATTGGCTGAACAGTTAAAAGTAGAGGAAAGGCTCTGCAAGGATCCTAAGCAGCAAGCACAGTTTTTTTCAGGTAACCAAATGTTTGCAGAGTCTGAATCAATAGCGCTAGCTTACAGCGGGCATCAATTTGGCCATTTAAACCCTCAGTTAGGTGATGGCAGGGCGCATCTGTTAGGAGAAGTCATTGACTGTGAAGGCAATCGTAAAGATATACAGCTTAAAGGCTCTGGTCGCACTCTTTGGTCTCGTCAAGGTGATGGTCGCTGTGCTATTGGACCTGCACTTAGAGAATATATCATGAGCGAAGCGCTATTTTTCTTGGGTGTGCCTACAACGCGATGTCTTGCGGTTATTGCCAGTGGTGAAAACGTTTTTCGGGAGACAGAAAAACCAGGGGCTATTGTAACTCGTATTGCCAGTAGCCATATTCGAGTGGGTACTTTTCAGTACTTTGCAATCAAGAGTGATATGGAATCTTTGCTCTTATTAACAGACTACACGATAACGAGGCATTTTAATTTTATCAATGCAGCTGCTAATCAAACACTTGAAAATCGCGTACTTAGTTTATTAAAAGCGGTGATGGAAAAACAGAGTGAAATGGTGATTAACTGGCTGCGCATAGGCTTTATTCATGGAGTGATGAACACAGACAATACACCAATATTTGGTGAAACACTAGACTTTGGCCCTTGCGCGATGATAAATCAATACAGAGCAGGTACTGTTTTTAGTTCTATTGATATAAATGGTCGTTATGCTTTTAACCAACAATTAAATATTACAGTATGGAATATGTCTCGATTCGCAGAATGTTTAATGATGCTGTTAATACAATTTGGTGATAAATCACAAGTTGATGTTATTGCTCAAATAGAGCCTCTCTTAGTTGATTTTCAAAAAGAACTTCATGAAAAAAGCGACCTCATGTACGCGAACAAGCTTGGTTTTGATAAAGTCGATGAGTTCAGTAAAGCCTCCACTGAAGCTTTACTGTCATTAATGGAGCAGAGTGAACTCGATTATACCAACACATTTTCAAGGTTAACTCGTTCTATATCTCCTCATTTATCTAAAGAACTGCCACCAAGTCTCCTCAAAGAGGAGAATCTAGGTGACTTCCTGGAGAGTTTCGAACTTCCTGCCTCACTGAGAACTTGGTATATCGACTGGCATAAGAATCTAGATAGCTCGAGAGGAAATCAAAACGTATCAGAGCAACATATTATCAGCAACAAAACGAAAGAATATACGTTAATGATAAAAAGTAACCCTGTGATGATTCCTAGAAACCATCAAGTTGAGCAACTTTTAAGCCTTTGTGAGCTTGGACAGGAACAAGGTAATATAGCTATTGCCTTGAAAGCTGTAAATGACTACTTAGAAGCGCTTAAAACGCCTTACGAGGATAATCAAAACACTGAGAAATACTTATATAACCCAGAGCAAAGTGACGATTATTATCAAACATTTTGTGGGACATAAACTTGTACTTGGTTAATAATCAGTAATCAGTAATTAGTTACTGAGTTATTCAATTAATAGTGCTTTTTGAATAACTCAGGTTCAAGGTTATTTGTTAAAAGTTTAGCTATTGCTTTATGCAAGTTAATGATTAAATAGAGACAACGACCTTGTCATAAATTTGCTTTTCCCACCATTTAAGTGATTCATTTTTATCTGCAACAATAATGATATTCGAGCTTTTATAGGCGAGAGTTTCGCCTTGAAACTTACCATCTTCAAAGTTACTCACGAACGTTAATTGATCATTGTTAGGAACAACATAAATAGACACAGGGCTTGTTATTCCTTGATAAACTAAGTGTAAGCTTTTTATACCATCAAACCGGCAGTAATCGGCAGAAATTATCTTACCAATACTTTCGCTAAAAGCCCCCTTAAAGCTGGCCATCTTTTTATTCAGATTTGCCAGACTGATATCTGCTTCAGCATTATTATCAAAATTACCCTCTTCATAATAAGCATGGGCGAGTGCATAATCCCCTAGGTTTTGATGCGCATGAGTTAGCATGAAAAAGTTAACTAAAACACTGGCTATAATGGCAACTGATGCAGCACAAGCAAGGTGAATCCTAGACCGGCGTTGCGCTTGTCGATGTGTCGTCATGGTTTGCCTTAAGATAAGCTTATCAACAAGATCGTCAGGTACAGCCACATCCAAAGCGGATTTGATTTTTTCATCAAACCGTTGCAATGTTTTTGCTTGTATTCGCTTTTGCTTATCTTTTTGTTGTGCCAATATAACCTCTGCATCTTGGTTGTGAGGATCAGCGAATATCTTACGTCTAAATTGTAAATCATCCATGGGATATACCTCTTTTTACAGGCGCTGCCTCAACGGCATCTTTTAGTTGATTACGTGCTCTAAATAATCGGGTCATTACCGTATTTTTATTTAACTCGAGCATAGTTGCTATTTCTTCGCCGCTAAAGCCTCCTAATATTTGTAGCATTAAAGGCTCGGCATATTCTTGTGGTAGTTGACCTATTTTTTCTCTTAGCCAATCCTTTTCAATATGTTGCTCAGCAGAAGGTGAGTGACTATCAAGGGTATTTTCTTCATCATACTCAGCCATTTCGAAACGTTTACGTTCGAACCTTCTCGCATTCTCTCTTCTGAGGATGGTAAAGAGCCAAGACTTTGCTGACTTTTCATCTTTTAATGAGTCTAAAGCTCGCCAAGCACGTAAAAACGTTTCTTGCACTAAATCTTCGGCTACCTGTGTCTCTTTCGTAAGCCAATAAGCAAAGCGATATAAGTCACCATGCAATGCTTTAACGAGCGCTTCATATCTTAGTTGTTTAGACACCATAATACGGCCATTGTTTATTGTTCAATTTAATACCTATATGTAAAAAATTAGTTTAAGTAAAACTCATTTCACTATTAAAATGATCATTATTAAACGAGCTTATTATTAAAGGTTGCAAACCTTTCGTGTTAACACTCTGTTGCACTTGAAAAAGATACCGATAGAGACGCTTTTTTAAGGCAATTCAAAGGGGTGTCTAATTTTTAACCTATACCGTTGAAAATAGTTAAAGTAGAGTGACTGCATAACACTCGCCCCGCCTTATTATCTTGAAAATTAGTGACTAGCAGAGACTAAA
>CAWVWK010000089.1:0-10484 GCA_963933725.1 uncultured Colwellia sp. | reverse complement strand
TAATACGACCATTCAAACTGTATAGTGGCTCTAGCAACCACTCCATTAAACTACGTTGTTCTAACATAATGTCTGCTTCGAACAGCATGCCACTTTTTAGGTCAAATGCTTTACCAAAAGCACGTATTTGATGCTCCGTAAGTTTCGCTCTTAAACGGTAAACCGGCTCTTGTAATTGCACCGGGAATTGCACTTCATTTGGGCTAATTAAGGTTTGATCGATACGCACTATTTTGCTTTCTATAAAGCCAAAGCGTTGATAAGGGAAGGCATCAAAACGTAAGCGTGTATTATTTCCTAGTTGCACAAATCCAGCAGATCTTGTTGGTAAAAGTAACTCCGCAACCAACTCAGAGTCCATCGGAATAATGTGTAGTAAAGGTTTAGCTTGGACAATCGCTTGAGATAGAATCTCGCCTTCCACCACTTGAACACCCGTTATTATGCCACTATTACTTGCTGTAATAGTATAAGTTGCATTACCTTCTACTTGCACTAATTGACGCTTTAAAGCCATTTTTTGGCGCTTAATACTGTTAATACGAAGGGTATATTGCTGAGGGATATTTTTAAGGTTAAAAATAATTTGCTCTAGTTTGTTTTGGTGCTGTAATAATAAACGTTCTAGAGTTTGTTTTTCCTGCTTAGAATCTAGTAATATATGATGTTGTCTGTCTTTATCTAAGTTAGAGACAAAGCCGCGCTGATTAAGTTTATTAAAATCATTTTGTTGCTCGTTTTGTAAATCTAACTTCTGATTAATAAGTAACAACTGGCTTTGTAGTGCTAATTTTTCTTGGTTAGAAGCAAGCTTTTGTCTATTAAAATTAGCTAGTTCTTGAGACTTCAATGCTTGGTGCTGGTATATTTCTTCATCAAGCAGTTTAATTTGCATGTTGAGTTGTGAAAGTAGTTGGGCGCTAATGTTAACACCTTGGTTATTCTGGTGTTGAATAATTATTGTCGCTAATGGATCTCCTTTAAGGACTTTATCCCCCTCTTTCACCATCAGTTTTTCAATAGTACCAGCTTTGCTAGCAAAGCTTTTAATAACCCCTTTATTCGGCATTAAAAAACCACGTACCGTTTCTTTGCGAGAATATTCAGCTGTAAATAAGAAGAGAACAATAGAGGTAGCGATAACCACTAAACAAATTACCGTAAGTTTAATGGATAGGGGTTGAACTAAAGAGATGCTACCTGCTAGGCGGTTGCCTTGGTGGCAAACAGCTTCCTTTCTATATAAAGTCATATCAATTCCTTTGAATACCGTATACTTAAAAACTAGTTGAAGAATATTATCCCGTCAACCAAGAAACTTAATTAAATTAAATTACCCTTTATAAATAGATAAATAAGAAGTTTTAGATATAAAAAAAGGAATAACTTACAACGTAAATTATTCCTTCATATAAAATTTTAAGTAGATTTTTGTAGTAGTTACTGACCGAAAATCACTTTTAAAATACTATTGACGATATTCAACTTCAACATCGTAATCATCTTCATCCCAGTCATCATCGTCTAAGTCATCAAAACCATTAGCATCTGCAATGGCATCTTCGTGGTATGTATCCCACTTAAACTCAACCGCTTTGCTTTCAATGGTTTCCTCTTCTTCAGGCGGTAGTTCTTCGATAAAGGTCATCACTTTTTGAGTAAGTTCTTCTGTACCGATTTTACTGAACGCTGAAATAGCATGCACTTCACCTTTCCAGTCTAAGCCTTCAATAATGTGGTTCATGATCTCTTGCGCTTCATCTTCAAACATTAAATCTAATTTGTTGAAAACAAGCCAACGTGGCTTATTGGCAAGCTTGTCATTATGTTGCTCTAATTCGCCAATAATGGTTTTAGCATTTTCAAGTGGATCAGATCCATCTGCAGGTAAAATATCAACAACATGAAGTAAAATACGACATCGCTCTAAGTGTTTTAAGAATTGCATGCCTAAACCGGCACCATCTGCAGCACCTTCGATAATTCCTGGGATGTCAGCAATAACAAAGCTACGTTGAGAGTCTAAACGTACCACACCTAAATTAGGCACTAAAGTGGTAAACGGGTAATCTGCAACTTTAGGTTTTGCTGCAGATACACTTCTAATAAGTGTCGATTTACCCGCATTAGGCAAACCTAAAAGGCCTACATCAGCAAGCAATAATAATTCTAAACTCAGGTTACGGATTTCACCCGGTGTGCCATCTGTTTTTTGCTTTGGTGCTCGGTTAGTACTACTTTTGAATCGACTATTGCCTAAACCGTGCCAGCCACCTTTCGCAACTAACAGTTTTTGTCCTTTAAAAGTTAAGTCGCCTAGCTGCTCACCCGTGTCAACATCAACAACACGTGTACCGATAGGTACAGGTAATGTTAAGTCATCACTACTTTTACCAGTACAATCTCTACTTTGGCCATTTTGACCACGCTTTGCTCGATGGAAACGTTCGAAACGGTAATCAATTAAGGTATTTAAACTTTCATGAGCTTCGAGATACACATCTCCACCGTCACCACCGTCACCACCGTCTGGTCCACCGTATTCAATAAATTTTTCTTTACGAAAACTGATACAGCCATTACCGCCATCGCCAGCTTCAACTCTGATTTCAACTTCATCAACGAATTTCATGGTGCTACATACCTTATGCACAAGTGTCACTAACACTAGTATAAACCATTTTCACTTTTTCCCGTACCAAACTTTGTAACGGAAAAATGAGATAAAAAAAAACCTCGCTAATAAGCGAGGTTTTTAAAATAAATAACCTGTTTATTAGTCAGCGATGATGCTAACGAATTTACGGTTTTTAGGACCTTTAACTTCAAACTGCACTTTACCGTCAGTTAAAGCAAATAATGTGTGATCCTTGCCGATACCCATGTTAGTTCCAGGGTGGAATTTAGTTCCACGCTGACGAACAATAATGTTACCTGCTAAAATTGATTCGCCACCGAAACGCTTAACACCTAGGCGTTTAGCTTCTGAATCGCGACCATTTCGTGTACTACCCGCAGCTTTCTTATGTGCCATTTCAAATGCTCCTAATTAGCCGTTAATACCAGTAATTTTCACTTCAGTGAACCATTGACGATGGCCCGCTTGTTTGCGTGAATGCTTACGACGTTTGAATTTAACAATAGTGACTTTATCAGCGCGACCTTGTGTTACCACTTCAGCTACTACTTTACCACCTTCAACGTAAGGCGCGCCTACATTGATTTTTTCGCCATCAGCGATCATTAAAACGTTATCAAATTCGATCTTTGCGCCTACTTCAAGCTCAAGCTTTTCTAGACGAACTGTTTGTCCTTCGGTTACACGATGCTGTTTACCACCGCTTTGGAATACCGCGTACATAGCTACTCCGTACTGCGTCATCATTATTGACGCTAAATTTAAAAATATAGGGCGCGAATTCTACGCGAAGAAACTACTGAGGGCAAGCCTAATAGTGATCATTTTTATATAATTTGTAATTTTTTATTATTTAAGTATAAATTTGCGACAAATAGCAAAGTTATCTATGTGAAATGCTAGTTTGATATGTAAATTAGTGTAGAATTTACACTAATTAAGATGATGGTATTCCAACCAGCTGAAAAACTTATCATAATGAGCAATTACGTGTCATGAATATTGAAGCAATACAAGATTTAACAAAAGACGACATGGCGCAAGTCAACGAACTTATATATCAACAACTTCAGTCAGATGTTGCCTTAATAAACCAGCTTGGAATATATATTGTTAATGCCGGTGGCAAGCGAATGCGCCCTATGCTTACCATATTAGCTGCAAAGGCATTAAATTATACTGGTAATAAGCATTATATTATTGCAGGTATTATTGAGTTTATTCACACCGCTACGTTACTTCATGATGACGTTGTAGATGAATCAAATATGCGTCGAGGCCGAGAAACCGCTAATGCATTATTTGGTAATAGTGCCAGTGTTTTGGTTGGTGACTTTCTTTACACTCGCTCTTTTCAGATGATGACCAAGTTAGATGACATGCGCATTATGGATATTTTATCTGATGCAACTAATATAGTGGCAGAAGGTGAAGTATTACAATTAATGAACTGTAACGATCCAGACACCACTGAAGAAAGTTACATGCAGGTAATTTACTGCAAAACCGCTAAACTTTTTGAAGCTGCCACTCGCCTTGCTGCTATTGTTGCTGACCAAGACGATAACATTGAAAAAGCGCTTACTGATTATGGCAAGTACTTAGGTACAGCCTTCCAGCTTGTTGATGATATTATGGATTACACTGCAGATGCCAAAGAAATGGGTAAAAATGTAGGTGATGATCTTGCCGAAGGTAAACCAACACTACCACTTATTTATACCATGGTTCATGGAAACGAAAAGCAAAAATCTTTAGTAAGAAACGCTATTGAGCATGGTGACGGTATGGAACATCTCGAAGAAATATTAACAGCCATGGAGCAAACCGGCGCTTTAGCTTATACTCAGAAGAAAGCTGAAGAAGAAGCAGACAAAGCCATACAAGCCCTAGCTATATTGCCTAATAGTGATGCTAAGTCAGCACTTATTTCTCTAGCGCATATCGCTGCAAATAGAACAGCTTAACGTGTCGAATTGAGTTGTCCACTACATCGGGGGCATCTCGCTTTTCTCGAACATCAAAGTCTTTTACTATTTAATGAAGCTTTAAACTTCAAAACATGATAAAAAAACGCCAAAATAAATTCAGTCTTACAACAACCAAGTACAGACACTCAATCATTCCAGCCCTTTCGCTTTAATGCTATCCCTACTTTGTATCGCATCTAATACTTAAAATTTAAAGCAAAAAAAACGCAACTTACCAAAAGGTAACGTTGCGTTTTTATTAATACCCATTCTATTAAAAATATTAAGATAATTAATAAACTTGGACTAACAATAGGCATTAAGCCATGAAGTCGATACCTTCTTGGATATCAGCTTTTAATGTATCTAACATATCTTGTTTAGCTTTTTCTTCAAATGCGCTTAATTCACCATAAGGTAAAATTTCGCTAACACCGTTTACACCTAAACGCACTGGCTGTGCAAAGAATAAAGCATCTTCGCCGTTGCCTTCAACATAAGCGTAATCTACAACGTCTTCACCTTGTAAACCTTTAACTAAAGACATACAAAAACGCGCTGCTGCTGCGCCCATAGATAGTGTAGCACTACCGCCACCCGCTTTAGCTAATACAACTTCTGTACCTGCATTTTGAATGCGAGGTGTAAGTGCTGCAACTTCTTCATCAGAGAATTCAACACCTTCAACTTGTGAAAGAAGTGGTAAAATAGTTGTACCTGAATGTCCACCAATTACTGGGACTACCGTTTCAGCAACATTTAAGCCTTTTAATTCAGCAACAAATGCTTCACTACGAATCACGTCTAGTGTTGTTACACCAAATAAACGTGCTGCATCATAAGTACCTGCTTTTTTGAACACTTCAGCAACAATAGGTACAGTGCCGTTTACTGGGTTAGTGATAACACCAACCAAAGCTTTTGGACAATGCGCCGCAATACCTTCTGCTAAAGTACGGATAATTCCAGCATTTACATTAAATAAATCTGCACGGTCCATACCTGGCTTACGTGGCATACCTGCTGGAATAAGAACAATATCACAACCACTTAACGCATGGTTTAAATCATCAGCACCAAAACCTGCAACTTTAACATCAGTTGGAATGTGAGATAAATCTACCGCTACACCTGGAACAACTGGTGCTACATCATAAAGCGATAACTCACTACCTGCCGGCAGTTGAGTTTTTAATAATAACGATAAAGCTTGTCCAATACCGCCAGCAGCGCCTAAAACAGCAACTTTCATGTGACTTCTCCAATTTTAAGAGTACCAATTCAAGTGATTGGTATAAGTGTTTAAAACTGCGCTCTTGCATTAAATCTTTAAAGAAAAAATGAAGTCCGCAATTTTCGAGTAATTACGTTAATTCTAGGTGAGAAGATATAGCATTATGTAAGAAAAAACAATCGAAATTCTTATTGTAGTGCATAAAACAATCATATCTCTCTTGTTTTGTGAATAAAAATTCACCTAAAGCTAGATGATATTCATGCTTTAAGGTAGTATAACTGAAAGTGCTATACCGCCTTTTGGGGGGTTCCTTAATTTACTAATGTGTCTTAATTAACGAAAACGTCAAGTAGCTTATAAAGAGCCTTAAGCTAACCGAACTTGTTAGCTTACGCGGGGGTTCTTATTACAGCGTGTATATGTACGGAATTAGAATGAGTTCTTATAGATAATTCATTCATTATCATCTAATAATTAAATAAGGTTTTATTTACTGCAATGAGTGTTCAACAAAAACAAGAGAATTTAATTCAAGCTTTTAAAGACCTATTAAAAGAACAACAACTTGGCTCGCAAAGCGATATCGTTGAGGCGTTGAAAGGCCTAGGACATGAGAACGTTAGTCAATCAAAAGTATCAAGAATGCTAACTAAGTTTGGTGCTGTACGTACTCGCAATGCACGTTCAGAAATGGTTTATTGCTTGCCTGCTGAACTTGGCATGCCTACCGCCCAAAGCCCTTTAAAACAGCTTGTATTAGAAATTGAACATAATCAAAATATGATAATCGTGCAAACTAGTCCTGGCGCAGCACAGCTAATAGCGCGCTTATTAGATAGCGTTAGTAAAACTGATGGCGTACTTGGAACGATTGCTGGGGATGACACTATCTTTATTGCACCAACAGATATCAACCGTATTGATGAAACCATTAAAAAGCTTGAAGACTTATTCTCTAAGAACTTAGCTTCATCATAATAGTTTGGGAATTGACTTTAGTTCTACTTAATAATTAAAAAAGCAAAAAAAAACGCTTACTAAAAGTAAGCGTATAAACATGAAACATTAAGGGAATAACATAACTATTAAGTAAGAGTCTCTAATTTTGATAAAGTTCAATTTTATTTAAAATAAATTATCAATAACATTTTCAGGGTTAAATTCTTTCACCTCGATTGCTCATATTTATTGCATTGCCTCCCTCTTATGTCATCACAAATCTTTATTTCATTTTTAAAAACAACAATTAAAGCAAAAAAAAACGCCTACTAAAAGTAGGCGTATAAACATGAAACATTAAGGGAATAACATAACTATTAAGTAAGAGTCTCTAATTTTGATAAAGTTCAATTTTATTTAAAATAAATTATCAATAACATTTTCAGGGTTAAATTCTTTCACCTCGATTGCTCATATTTATTGCATTGCCTCCCTCTTATGTCATCACAAATCTTTATTTCATTTTTAAAAACAACAATTAAAGCAAAAAAAAACGCCTACTAAAAGTAGGCGTATAAACATGAAACATTAAGGGAGTAACATAACTATTAAGTAAGAGTCTCTAATTTTGATAAAGTTCATTTTAATTTAAATTTTTTATCTTTTCTTTAAAGCAAGCTAGTTTTCGTCTTGATAACATTAAGAATACTTGTCGACAATAACTCACTCGTAACCGGTTTTGCTATGTGGATATCCATTCCCGCTTCTAAACTTTGCCTTTCATCTTCATCGCGTGCATGTGCTGTCATGGCAATAATAGGCAGTTTGTTATGTTTAGGGTTACTTCTGATTTTTTTAGCCGCTGTTAGCCCATCCATAATAGGCATTTGAATATCCATTAAAACCGCATCAAAGGAGTGCTGGTTTTCATCTTGAGTATCATCTTGTGTTTCAATATATTGCCTATCTATAAACTCAATAGCATCAGCACCATTTTCAGCTAAAGTGACTTTAGCGCCTAGTTCCAATAATAGTTCTTCCTCTACCAGTTGATTAACCAAATTATCTTCAACTAATAAAACATGCAGTCCACTCAATGCTTTACTTTCATTTGATTCATGACTTGCTAACAACTTAGGCTCAATAGCACAAGCGCTATCAACAACCACCTTAGTCTCGATGGCTTCTGTAGTCAAATCACGGTCATTTTTTTGATCAATTATAGCTTCTAAGGTATTGTTTATCTCAAACAAACCATAACGATATAATGGAAGGTCAAGCAACATATTTGGCATGTTTATCGAGTTAAAGTAATCAAAAAAATCTGTCGGCAATGCTGTTATTGGGTTTTGACATAAAGCGACTAGCGAAACGCGATGGTGCCAGTCATCTGTCACTTGTGACTCATTGCGAACAGGTTGATTTTTTGTTTCTACAAACTCAATATAATCTATATTATCTCTAAGCTCTTGTACTTCAAGCAATAAGACTACCTTAAAGAGATTACTTTGGTTAAATGCATCAAGACTTTCAAAAGTCTTTAACTGCCAACCTAAACGGGTAATATTCTCGATAAAGCTCATCGTTAGCACTTGATTAATAACACATAAAGTTACAGGGGTTTTTTCTTCACCTTGTGAGATATTTTCAGTTAAAGGGTCAAGAGTTAATACCGGTAAAGTTTTAATAAGCATCTCATTTAATGCCAACTCTTGTTCTTCACAACGCTCAAAAGTTAATGAGAATGAGAAAGTACTTCCCTGCCCAATTTGACTTTCAATGATTATTTCACCACCAAATAAATTTACAATTTGTTGGCAAATTGACAAGCCTAAACCAGAGCCTCCATATAACCTAGTCATAGACTCATCGGCCTGGCTAAATGCCTTAAACAAATGCACTTGTTTTGCGGGGTCTATACCAATACCCGTATCCTTTATATAAAAGCCTAATGATGCAGTATTTGGATTAGTTTCTAATAGCGCTATTTGCAACTCTATACTGCCTTGCTTAGTAAACTTAATCGCATTATTTAACAAGTTTGAAATAACTTGAACCAAACGCATTTCATCGCACAGAATAAAATTTGGTATTTTGGGGTCTAGGGTGATATTAAAATTAAGGTTTTTTTGGACAAGCGACGCTATATTAAGCTTTACGGCTTTATCAATTAATTTATTTAAATTAATTGGCTCCTTATAAAGCACCATCTTTCCCGCTTCAATTTTGGAAAGATCTAACAATTCATCCACTAAATGGAGTAGAGAAACGGAAGCCGTTTGTGCATTGCCTAAATAGTGATATTGACGAGAGTTATCAAGTGTCTTTTCAAGAAGTTCCATCATCCCTTGCATGGCATTAATAGGAGTTCTTATCTCATGGCTCATATTTGCAAGAAATTGTATTTTAACCTTATTGGCATTTTCTGCCGTGTCTTTTGCTAGTTCGAGGGCTTCCTGTGTTTCTTGCTGCTGAGTAACATCTTGTAAAATAATGATTGTGCCCAGAATTTCGCTTTGTTGGTTTTTAATTTGATTACAATAACCTTGATATATAAATTTTCCTGCATTGATTAAAGCCTGTTTTGGAAACTGCTCTTTCGTTGCACTGCTAAGTCTACTAATTTCTGAAGAAAGCTCTCCTGATAAATAATTGTGAACATCCTTACCAAGCATTTGCATTTCAGAGTGATTTGTTAATTGTTCAAACTCTTGATTACAACCCATTAATAAACCGTCAGGGTCATTGAAAATAATAAGCTCAGGGATTGCATTCATTACAGAGCGCAGCTGAACATAATTTCTTTGATGCTTTTCACTAGATTCCCTTAATGCTTGGGTTTTTTCATTTACTCGAGCGTCTAGCACTGTGTTTTGATCTTTTAACTGCTGAAAAAAACTACGGTTTTCTATAAAAATATCTTCAACTAAATAAAACCAAGGAAGCCAGTCGCTACTTGGTTTTATTTTTCCTGGATCGCCTTTCGCACAATGCTCAATATGCTCAATAAAGTTTTGTGTAGGCTGGATAAAGCTGCGCCTTGTTAAGCTATTCACTAAAAATAGAAAAGCGAGGAAACCAAAAAACAACAAAACAAATAGAAATATAATTTGCGACTTTAGCGGTGACGAAAATTCATCATAAGATTGAAAGCGGGCTATTTTCCAACCATTCACTGGGATAATATCTTGCTCTATTAACCAACCATTGTATTGAGAAGTTGTAGGTTGTTCTAGCTCGCTTAGCGATGCTAAAAATTGTGCATCAAGCTCTGTAAAGCTTTCAGGACGTATTTTATCCCAGGTAGTATTCGTTGATAATGCATCAGATCCAAGTTGCTTAAAGAGTATAATTTCATCTCTTTCGTTATACACGATAACGCCTTCTTGTTCTGACGTTAGCTCTTTAAGTCCTTTATGTAATGATGATAAATCAAGATCGATCATAATCGCCCCGATTAGTTCATCCTCCCTGTATAAGCCAAGTCCCAAGGAGGTGTTCATCCCTGTTCCTGCAGTGTCTACATAGGGTGGCGACCAGATAATGTCATTATGTGTAGACTTTAATGGAGAAAAAACTAACTTATCCATAATATTATGCCGATACTTAGTTAAAAAACGCTCGGTATAATGCCAGCTGTTTCGACTTATCCAAGGATAAATATTGACAAACTTTTGCAAAGAAACATAAAAAAACCAGT
>CAWVWK010000088.1:0-10492 GCA_963933725.1 uncultured Colwellia sp. | reverse complement strand
TTCACATAACCTACAATACTGATGAAATTGGCATTAATAATTAAAATAGATATGGTAATTAAATAGACTTAATAAACACCTTTGAATTACGTCTAAAGTTATACATTTCTTTCTTCCCTTCTGGCAGCTTATCCATTGCTTGTTCAATAAAACCTTGTTCTTGAAACCAATGGCCACTTACCGTGGTTAAAACAAAAATAGATTCTAGCTGTTGTTCTTTTGCTTCTTTTTCTAGTTCACTCAAAAGTCGCCCACCTCGATTTCCTTTACGGTAATCTGGATGAATGGCCACACAAGCTATTTCGCCCATTTTAGCTTCAGAATAAGGATACAATGCTGCACAAGCGATAATCGTTTCTTCTTTTTTCAAAACAATAAACTGATCTATTTCCACTTCCAGTAACTCGCGTGAACGCTTTACTAAAATACCATTTGCTTCGAGTGGCGCTAATAAAGCTAAAATACCCGCAACATCATCGATAGAAGCAGTAGATAATTGCTCTTTATGATCTTTAGCTATAAGTGTACCTGAGCCATCTCGAGTAAAGAGCTCTTGTAAAAGTGCTGTTTCACTTTCATAACTCACGCAGTGACAACGCTCTACGCCCTGCTCGCCACTTTTTATAATTGCGCTAAGTAATAATTGACGAACATGACTTTCACGTTTATTTTTACTTAAGTCACTCCCTCTTACGAATAACTCTTTCACCCTTCTAACACTACAACTTTTAATTAACTTACCCGTTTCATCCATCAAACCTTGGTGCTTGGTAAAAGCAATAAGCTTATCGGCTTTGAGTGCAATGGCCGTTTGTGCCGCCACATCCTCGAGCGCTAAATTAAAGACTTCACCAGTAGGTGAATAGCCAATAGGAGATAACAAAACAATAGAGTTATGTTCAAGTTGTAAGTTAATACCTTGTGAATCTATTCTTCGGACACTGCCCGTATATTTAAAATCGACTCCGTTATGAACTCCCATAGGCTTTGCAATAACGAAGTTACCTGTTGTTACTCTGATTTGGGAGCCGTGCATAGGGGAATTAACTAAACCTTTACTTAGTAAAGCTTCTATTTGTAAACGCAGTGATCCTGTCGCATCCTTAACCGCAGTTAACGTATTAGCGTCAGTAACTCGCACATTGTTTTCAAGTACTTGATCTATATTACGTTGTACCATGCGCTCTTCTATTTGTGGTCGAGCGCCATGTACGACAACAAGTTTGACACCTAAACTATGTAGTAATGAAATATCATGAATAATATTTGAAAAATTAGGGTGTAAAACAGTTTCACCACCGAACATTAACACCACCGTTTTACCTCGATGTGCATTAATATAAGGCGCAGCATTTCTAAACCACGTTACATAATTTTGATCATTATGATTAATCGGTGCCATGCTTTTTTTCTCTACTTTTCTTGACCTACGATGTACTCCATCGCAACTTCATCATTTGGATCTTTATGTGGGCTAGGATCACTGTCTTCTATAATATTCTCTGCCAACACACTTTTATCAATATGGTGGAAATCAAGCTTATCGAAATAGGTTGGAATATAGGTTAAAACGATAATACGTTTCAGTTCCATTTGATTGGCAAATTCTAGCAAATATTGTACTAAAGCCTGTCCATGCCCTTGTCCTTGAGCGCTTTGTTCTACAACGATAGAACGAATTTCGGCTAAGCCTGTTTGATAGATATACAATGAAGCACAACCGACAACTTCACCTTCAATTTCAGCTACGACAAAGTTTTGAATGTCATGAATAATATTATCTAAAGTACGTGGTAGTATTTCACCTTTTTCGGCTTGAATATTTACTTGTTCAAATATCTTATTTACATCAGACATTCTGGCTCTACGAACAGACATAGCAGCTGCTCGCTGTGCATTTAAACGTTGCTTAACTTGCTTAAGAGCCAATTGAGTTTGCTGTTTACCTGGCGCGCCAACGACTTGTTCATTTAAGATTTCTTCTTGTGCAAGTTGATAGCCAGAACCATCATCAGCAGCTTGAACCGCGGCAATAGCTTTTTCTACCTGTGCTCTTGAAGTGCCGCCTAATGCTTCGCGCTTATCTAATGTAGACTCGATAGATAAATGTTGATAAACATCTTGTTCTATTTGTGTGCTAAAGGCTTGTAATTTAGTTAAGGTTAAATCTTCTAGTGGACAACCTTCTTCAATTGCCGCTAATACGACTTCACCTACAATATGGTGTGCTTCACGAAATGGAATATTTTTACCTACTAAGTAATCTGCAAGCTCTGTTGCGTTAGCATAACCTTGTTGAGCAGCAGCTAAGGTTCTGCTTCTATTTACTTTTAAGCCATCGGCCACTAGTACTGCCATTTCCATACACTCTTGCCAAGTATCAAGCGCGTCAAAAAGACCTTCTTTATCTTCTTGCATGTCTTTATTGTAAGCAAGCGCTAAGGCTTTCATGGTAGTTAACATACCGGTTAATGAGCCAAAAACACGCCCTGCTTTACCGCGAATAAGTTCACAAGCATCTGGGTTTTTCTTTTGTGGCATTAACGATGATCCAGAGCTAACTAAATCGCTCATTTCAACGAAACCAGCTTCACCTGAATTATAAAAAATTAAATCTTCAGCAAAGCGAGATAAATGCATCATAGAAATACTGGCACTAGCAAGCAGTTCGATAACATGATCTCTGTCTGAAACAGCATCTAAACTGTTCATTGTGGCTGTTCTAAAACCTAAACGACTCGCTAAAGCATCTCTATCAATAGGGTAAGCTGTACCAGCAAGTGCGCCCGAGCCTAATGGTGATACATCTAAACGAAATAAAGCATCTTTTAAACGACCAATATCGCGGTTAAACATTTCAACATAAGCTAAACACCAGTGACCAAACGTCACAGGTTGAGCACGCTGTAAATGCGTGTAACCGGGTAATACGGTATCTTTTTCACGCTCTGCTAAATTAAGCATTGATTGTTGTAAGTTAACGAGTGCAAAAAGTAAATCGCCACCGGTTTCTTTACACCAAAGTTTTAAGTCGGTTGCAACTTGGTCGTTACGGCTTCTACCAGTATGAAGTTTTTTACCTAAATCGCCTGTTTTTTCAATTAGCTGAATTTCAACCCAGCTATGAATATCTTCTGCATCAGACAATAGAATTTGTTTAGGGTTTTCCTCAACAGACAATTTTAACTCATTTAACGCTGTAGTAATTTCTACTAATTCTGCATCAGTTAATACGCCCACTTCATGAATGGATTGCGCCCATGCAATTGAACCCACAATATCTTGAACCGCCATCCGGTAATCAACGGGTAACGAATCATTAAACTTCTTAAACTGTACACTGGCTTTTTCTTTAAAGCGCCCGCCCCATAAAGCCATTATTATTCCTCTCCACTTTGCGCTTTAAGCGCTTCAATACGGCTAGAAAGACTAAATAAGCGGATAAAACCTTCTGCGTGTTTTTGGTCGTATACATCATCGGCGCCAAAGGTAGCAAATTCTTCTGAATATAAACTATTAGGTGAGCGACGCTGAACAGCGGTTGCTTGTCCTTTATAAAGCTTAACAACTACATCACCTGTTACTTTTTCAGCTAATGACGCTGCAGCAGCTAATTGTGATTTAGCAAGTGGTGTGAACCAACGCCCATCATAAATGACATGAGAAAATTCTAGACCAATTGATTCACGAAACTTTAAAGACTCTTTATCATGAATAAGCGTTTCCAAGCCTTTATAAGCAGCCATTAAAACTGTACCGCCTGGTGTTTCATAACAACCGCGTGATTTCATACCAACAAGACGATTTTCAACTATATCTATACGGCCTACACCATGTGCTGAAGCTTTTTCGTTTAAGTACATTAGTGCTTCATAAGCACCCTTGCCTATTGAGCTAAAGTCTTGACCATCAACACTGACAAGTTCGCCCTCAACAAAGCTTAACTGAACTTTTTCAGGCACATCAGGAGCATCCATTGGATCAACAGTCATAGTCCATACTTCTTTAGATGGCTCACACCAAGGGTCTTCTAACTCACCACCTTCATGGGAAATATGCCAAGCGTTCGCATCTCTGCTGTAAATTTTTGTAAGCGATGCTGCACATGGAATATCACGCTCTGCTAAGTAATCGAGTAAGTCTTCACGCGATACCATATCCCATTCACGCCAAGGAGCAATAACAGTTAACTGCGGAGCAAGAGCTGCAAAACACGCTTCAAAACGTACCTGATCGTTTCCTTTACCTGTACAACCATGACAAACAGCATCAGCACCTACTTTTAAAGCGACTTCAATGTGTGCTTTAGCAATAATAGGACGTGCCATTGAAGTACCTAATAGGTATTGACCTTCATAAACTGAGCCTGTCTTTAAAATGGGATAGATATAATCTTTAACATATTCTTCCTTAAGATCAGCGACATAACACTCTGACGCTCCAGATGCAATAGCTTTTTCTTTAATGCCTTCAAGTTCTTCTTCACCTTGACCTACATCAGCACAAAATGCGACAACTTCACAGTTATCATAATTTTCTTTTAACCAAGGAATAATGGCTGATGTGTCTAATCCACCTGAATAGGCTAGTACTACTTTTTTAATTTGTTTCTTTGCAATGCTCATGATCTTTATCTCTAATTTGTTTAAATAACTTAATTTGTTCGTTTACTTATTTGTCTGCTTAGCTGTTTGCCTGCTTAGCTATATTATGATTATGACTTTATAAGTCACCAATAGCTGTAACCAATACGGCGTTTTGTGCCCACATTCTGTTTTCAGCTTGTTGAAAAACAACCGCCATCTCACTATCAAATAATTCTGTACTAATTTCTTCTTCCAAATGTGCTGGTTGGCAATGCATTACTTTGCTTGCATTCGCTTTTAACATCAAACCATGGTTTACTTGAAAGCCTTCAAATGCTGCCACTATAGCTTGCTTATTAGCATCGTCCTCGTTACCCATTGAAATCCATGTATCGGTATAAATAACATCTTGTTGACCAAGTTCTTCAATATTAGTCGTTACAACAAATTGACTTCCAGAAACAACTGCAAGCTGTGTTGCCTTTTCAATCATTTCTTGACTGGCTTCAAACCCTGTTGGGCAAACTAAGGTGAAATCCACTCCAAGAATAGCTGCCATAATCATTAAAGAGTTGGAAACGTTATTACCGTCTCCAATATAAGCTAGCTTAACCTTTGATAGTTCGTCAAAAAGCTCTGACAATGTCACAAAATCAGCTAAAGCTTGGCACGGATGATATAAATCACATAAGGCATTTATAACAGGTACACTGCTATGCTCTGATAAGCCTATTATAGATTTATGCGAATAAACTCTGGCAACTATGGCATCAGCATAGCAAGCTAAATTTTTTGCGTAATCTTGTACTCTTTCTCGTTCACCTAACTTACCATTTTGCTGCCCTAAATATAGTACATGTCCACCAAGTTTGTTAATACCAATATCAAAACTTGCATGAGTCCTAAGTGAAGGTTTTTCGAATATCATTGCCACAGACTTCCCTGCCAATACTTGATTGAACTCTTCAGGGTTATTTTTAATGTTAATGGCTAACGTTATAAGTGCGCTAAGTTGATCTTTATTTAAGTGATCATCAGCTAAAAAATTAAAATTTGATTTTGTCATAATTTATTGGGATTTTCCCATCCACCGTATTCTTATTCAAGTTGACTGAGTGAGTAAACTTGTTCTTACTTGGCCAAAAAAATTAATTGGCATGAATTTGTGTTCCTACACCTTTGCCCTGTAGTAGCAAGGAAATTTGTTCTGGCGATTGCCAACTAGCAACCGCGATACTTCGTCGCAACTGCCTAGCCGCTTTTAGTGCTGCATTTACTTTTGCGGTCATACCACCTGCAATCACACCCGATTGAATAAGCTCTTGTGCTTGCTGGCTATTTAATGAGCTAAGGTATTCTCCATCACTACCTTTTACCCCATTTACATCGGTAAGGAGTAATAGCTCACCATCTAAAAGCTGGCATATAGCCACTGCTGCATCATCAGCATTCACATTAACCAAATCGCCATTGTCTAATGCGCCAATAGAAGCAATAATAGGTAAAAAATTTGCCGTTAATAATTGTGCTAATAACGTTTTATTATTTGGGCTGGGATCGCCCACTTCTTCTAGACCTAATTCAGATTTTTTACAATCAATCATTTGCCCATCAAGCAAAGATAAACCTATCGCATGAATGTTTAGGCTATTGGCTGTAGCAACAATCGATTTATTAACCGTTCCAGCTAACGCACCGGTGATTAAATCAATCTGCGCTTTAGGCGTCACTCTTAAACCGTGCTTTTTCTCTGTTACAAAGCCTGCTTGAGTCAACAGTTGATCTACAACACAGCCCCCGCCATGTACTAAGACAATTTGATTGTTCTGCCCAGCAGACTCTTTCAAAGAAGCAATAACCTTAAGCAATGCTTTTAGTGCGCCATCTTTTTCTAAAATAGCGCCACCAATTTTAATGATTAAAGGTTTTATGTTATTCATTCTTACGTTTACCTAATTTAATTATTCATCTTGAGCTTAACGACTTTACCAATTAACCCAGCAAGCTATATTCACTGTTCAACCCAAACGATATATTAAAACACTGAACCGCCTGAGAAGACGCGCCTTTTAATAAGTTATCTATAGCACAACTTATAACAAGCGTTTGCCTTTTCTCATCAAGCTTCCAATGAACATCCGCAAAAGGAGTATAAGCAACGTGGTTAATTTCAGGCCATGTATCAACTAAACGAACAAGCGCTTCATTTTGATAAGCTTCCTGGAAAGCTTTATCTATCATTTCTTTCGTTACTGTCGCCTTTACTTGCAATGTTACAGTGGCAAGAAGGCCTCTTTTATATGGCGCTAAATGTGGATTGAAAATTACCTCAGCCTTTGCTTCTTGTGATATTTCTGGTTGATGCCTGTGCTGTAAGATGTTGTAAGGCTTAAGACTTACTTCATTAAAATTTGTTGCCAATGAAGCATTTCTTCCTGCTCCAGTTACACCACTAATACCATTAACAACAATTAAACCGCCTTCAATGTGCAAGTTATTTACCGTAACAGGCTTAAGTGCTAATAAACTTGCCGTTGGATAACACCCTGGAACCGCTACAAGGTTAGTTTTTAAAATGTCTGCTTGTTGCCATTCGGCAAAACCATATTCAGCGCTAAGTAATGCTTTGCTATCCTTGTGTTCGAAACCATAATAAGTAGGATAATCGTCAGCATTTTTCAGTCTAAAGCCACCTGACAAATCAAAAACCTTAATACCCGCGTCAATAAATTTATGCGCCCAATCGGCACTATATTGATGAGGTGTGGCAAAGAATACAGCATCAATAGTTTGCTCAGCATTTACAATGTTTTGTTCAAACCAAGCCTCTGAAAAGGCCGTTAATGGTAGGTCACAAATATTTTTAAATTTGCCGTGAAGTTCACTGAATAACATCCCCGTGGATGAAGAATTTTCAGACACCAATAAATGTGAAATAGATACTTTATTGTGTTTACACAAAAGACCAACTAATTCAGCTCCTGCATAACCACTTGCGCCAATTACGACTATTTTTTTAACTGTGAACATGTAAGATCCTCAAAATACACAGGGTTAATTGCCACCTAATCAATTATTTATAAAAAGGTTTGGTTAAATAAGTAGCCAGATTAAGTTGGGTTAATTACACTATAAGTATTAATCTAGCAATTACTGGGTAGTTATGCAAACAAATAGCATAATTATTTTTATTAGAATACACTGAGAAACGATATATGGCTTTACCTAATTTTACGCAATCTTTAAAAGAGCTTATTGCAAGCCCATCTATTAGCTCAATGAACGCTAGTTGGGATCAAGGCAACCACGCTGTTATTCAGTTACTTGGCACTTGGTTTGAGGAATTAGGTTTTACAATAGAAATTCAACAAGTCCCCGATACAACCAATAAGTTTAATTTATTAGCTAAGTTAGGCAGTGGCGAAGGCGGTTTACTCTTGGCTGGGCATAGCGATACGGTGCCATTTGATGAAAATAGATGGCAATCGGATCCAATGAATGTCATTGATAAAGATAATAAGTTTTATGGTTTAGGGACTTGTGATATGAAAGGTTTTTTTGCTTTCATTTTACAAGCAGCAAAAGGTTTAAATGCTAAGCAACTGAAGAAACCTCTTTATATTTTAGCCACCGCAGATGAAGAAACCACTATGGCGGGAGCAAGATTTTTTGCCCAAACCCAAGATATTAAACCCGATGTTGCCATTATTGGCGAGCCTACCAATTTAGTGCCTGTTGTGATGCATAAAGGACATATGTCGCATAGAATAAGTGTCCAAGGACAGTCAGGTCACTCAAGTAAACCAAGCCTTGGTGTAAATGCTATAGAGATTATGTACAAAGTCATTGGTCAGTTAATTAAACTCAATGAGAAGTTTACCAAAAACTATCATAACGATTCGTTTGATGTTCCTTCGCCGACATTAAATATGGGCGCCATTTCAGGCGGCGATAATGCCAATAGAATTTGTGGTCATTGTCACTTAGACCTCGACTTACGTTCTTTACCTGGTATGTCTGATGAAGAGTTAACGCAATGGCTTGGTGATGCATTAAAGCCTGTTGCAGAGCAATACCCAGGACGTATCACCTTTGATGAAATGCACCCAAGTTCGCCAAGTTTTGAACAAACAAAGCCAAGTACTTTTATTGATATTGCAGAAGAAATTAGTGGGCATAGCTGTTGTGCTGTTAACTATGCAACCGAAGCACCTTTTATTCAGCAACTTGGTTGTCAAACAATAGTATTAGGGCCAGGCTCTATTGATCAAGCACACCAACCTAATGAGTTCCTTGCGCACAGCGAGATAGAAAAAACAGATAAATTGTTAATTAGTATGATACAACGTTATTGCTTAACTTAACTCCACTTAAATTAACTTAGCTTAGTTAACCTGATGTGATGGTTTCCTTCCTATATTGCATCTATGTGCCATGATTCAAGTTGTTATACACAATCAAAACGGGAGGAGAGCAGACCATATATGAATTCGGTTTAAGAGATAACCTAACTTATTGGGGTTTATTACTTTAGATAAATAATCTTGACTCTAGCTTGATAGTTTTCTTGATTCAAGGCAAATTCATTCGTCAATAGCTTGCCTATTACAAATGAATTTAACGTAGAAGCTAGGAAAAAATACCGGCTAGATAAGTATTTATTGCGTCGATCTCAATTTAGTTCCCATAAGCTAAGTTCCCGCCCCTTTTGAGCATAATGGTTTTAACTAAGCAAATGGTTTGCATGAAAGGAAAGGTGCTGCTCTATAAAGCTAGAGATAAAATAGTAACTATGATCATATCCCGCTACTTGCTCAAAATGTAATGGATAACCTGACTTCTCAGCAGCATTAACTAAAACACTTGGCATTAATTGTTCAACCAAAAACCCATCTTCTTCACCTTGATGAACCAAAGCAGGTAAGTGAGTACTTGCATTACCCATTAGTAAGCTTGCATCATATTGTTGCCAGCTTTCTTGACTTTCTCCAAGGTAATGAGTAAAAGCTTTCTTTCCCCAAGGAGCATTGACGGGATTACAAATTGGACTAAATGCACTAACAGAGCTAAACATCTCTGGATTACGTAAAGCAATTACCAGAGCACCATGGCCTCCCATTGAGTGCCCACTTATAGCGCGTTTAGTGGTTATAGGGAAATTTTGTTCAATCAACTTTGGAAGTTCACTTACTATGTAGTCGTACATTTGATAATGCTGTAGCCAAGGAGCTTGAGTCGCATTCACATAGAAACCCGCACCTAGTCCAAAATCATAAGCACCATTTTCATCGTCTGGTACGCCTTCTCCCCTAGGACTTGTGTCAGGCGCCACAATTGCAATACCAAGTGATGCTGCCATTTTTAATGCGCCTGCTTTTTGCATAAAATTTTCATCAGTACAAGTAAGCCCTGATAACCAGTACAATACCGGAACTTTACTTTTATTACTGGCTTGAGGCGGCAAATATATAGCAAACCTCATGGCACAATTTGTTTTTGAAGATTGATGGGTATATTGTGTTAAATACCCATCAAAAACCTTTGTAGTACTTAACTTTTCTAACTTTTCCATTGAACTACCATATTTCGTTTAAGTGCTGTTAATTATTAGGGTCTGTTGAACTTTAAGCAACAAAGCTTAACGCTTTTTTAATGCAACCTGAAGGGGTATGGCTAGTTTTCAACTTCACATTGGTAAAAAAGTTCAAGTAGAATAATTACATAATACTCTTTATACCTTGTTATCTTAAAACTAGCCTATAGCAGAGACTAAAATGAAAATTCAACAGCCCATCGCATAGTAACTATCACTAGGTATGAAGTTTATACATTTTAAAAATAGTGATAGTTTTATAAATGTATGACGGTTCGAATACTTTTCCCTTCATGCATTAAATCGAATGCTT
>CAWVWK010000087.1:0-10542 GCA_963933725.1 uncultured Colwellia sp. | reverse complement strand
GATTTTTATCTCGTTAAAGGTTTAAATATTGAATCTTTACAAGGGCGGAATTATCAATTATAATTCCGCCCCTTAAATTTTGGTAGGAGTTGTTCGTTAATAGTATTTAATACTATTCATTAACGACCCCCGTCCAAGACCGTAGGTGCAAATAATGCTTTTACTCGTATTAACTTGTTCAAGTGTATTTGCTTAATCTCCTACGTAGATGGTGATTACCCAGATATTTCCTAAATTCTGGTCCTCGCCGTAATGGCCTGTAAGTCGCTTTATAAGTAGGTTTATAGGGATTGTAAATACCGGATTTTCCGGTGAACCAGGAGTTAAAGCCAATGGCTATCAATCTTGATGACAAAAAAGCAATTGTTGCTGAAGTTCAAGAAGCTGCTAGTGGCGCTCAGTCAGTTGTAATCGCGGATGCCCGTGGTGTTACAGTTGAAGCAATTACTGTATTGCGTAAGCAAGCACGTGAAAATGGCGTATGGATGAAAGTTGTCCGTAACACATTAGCACGTCGTGCAGTAGAAGGTACTGAATTTGAGTGTGTTAATGACACATTTAAAGGACCAACCTTAGTTGCATTTTCTAACGAGCACCCAGGTGCTGCTGCACGTTTATTCACAGACTTCGCTAAAACTAACGAAGACTTTGAATTAAAAGCAGCTGCATTTGAAGGTAATGTTGTAGACGTAAACATGTTAGCTAAGCTACCAACTTACGACGAAGCAATTGCACGTTTAATGAGCGCTATGAAAGAAGCATCTGCAGGCAAATTATGCCGCACGATTGCTGCAGTTCGCGATCAGAAAGAGCAAGAAGCGGCTTAATAAGAACTTTCTTATTATGGTTAACGCTAAAAGAAGCATTAACAACACTTTTTGTATTAGTAGTTATATCAAACAGCGCTTATTTTTCTAATAAAGAATTAAAGTTGAGCTGTTTATAAAAAACAGGAAATTATAGTATGTCTATTTCTAAAGACGATATCCTAAATGCTATTGCTGACATGTCAGTAATGGACGTAGTTGAACTAATTGAAGCAATGGAAGAGAAGTTCGGCGTATCTGCTGCAGCTGCTGTTGCTGTAGCTGGCGGCGACGCAGGCGGTGCTGCTGAAGAGCAAACTGAATTCGACGTAATCTTAACAGGTTTCGGTGAGAAGAAAGTTGCAGTAATCAAAGCAGTTCGTGGCGCTACAGGTCTTGGCCTTAAAGAAGCTAAAGACTTAGTTGAATCAGCTCCTAAAGCACTTAAAGAAGGTGTTGAAAAAGCTGAAGCTGAAGAGCTTAAGAAAACTCTTGAAGAAGCTGGTGCTTCTGTTGAGATCAAATAATCTAGTTGTAAACAGATTATTTGCCTGAAAAGGCATGGCTGGTGATTTAAACGTCACCGGCCTTTTTGCGCTTTTTTTGATAGAAATGATTTATTTTTAATCGAAAACAGTGCATTATTTAGTGTCAGGCTAATTGTTTTGCTTAAACAGTTAACCTCGTAATGTTTAGACGTAATCATTACAGCAAGATTCTACTTAGTGTTCATGCGTGTTCACTAGGTAGATTTGGCCATAACCAGCAAGCTGAGGAACCCCATGGCTTACTCATACTTTGAGAAAAAGCGAATTAGAAAGGACTTTGGTAAAAGTGTACAAGTAATGGATTATCCATTTCTTTTATCTATCCAACTCGACTCTTTCCGCAAGTTTATTGATATCGATCCAACAGGTGAAACCGGTCTAGAGGCTGCTTTTCACTCTATTTTTCCAATTAAAGCTTACTCAGGCGGCTCTGAGCTGAAATATGTAAGCTATCGCTTAGGCGAACCACTATTTGATGTAAAAGAATGTCAAATCCGTGGTGTAACTTATTCTGCACCGCTTCGCGTGAAACTACGCCTAGTTGTATATGATAAAGAAGCTCCAGCAGGTACTGTAAAAGATATCAAAGAGCAAGAAGTATACATGGGTGAGATTCCGTTGATGACGGATAATGGTACCTTTGTAATAAACGGTACTGAGCGTGTTATTGTTTCGCAATTACACCGTTCTCCAGGCGTATTCTTTGATCACGATAAAGGTAAAACACATTCATCAGGAAAAGTGCTATTTAATGCGCGTGTTATTCCATACCGTGGTTCTTGGTTAGATTTTGAATTTGACCCGAAAGATAACTTATTTGTTCGTATCGATAGACGTCGTAAATTACCTGCGTCAATTATTCTAAGAGCATTAGAATACACAACCGAACAAATTTTAGATATTTTCTATGATACAACCGACTTTACGATTAAAGGCGAGAAGTTGATCATGGAACTTGTTCCTGAACGTCTTCGTGGCGAGACTGCTACATTTGACATTATGTTGAAGAAAGACGTATTAGTAGAACAAGGTCGTCGTATTACTGCACGTCATATTCGTGCATTAAACAAAGCTAAATTAACAACATTAGAAGTACCCGCTGAATATATTGTTGGTCGTGTTTTATCTAAAGCTTACATAGACGAATCTACAGGTGAAGTGATTGCGGAAGCAAACGCTGAATTAACCTTAGAATTATTAGCTGAACTAAGCCAGGCTGGCCATAAAGTATTATCGACTTTATACATGAACGAATTTGATGTTGGTTCATATATGTCAGATACGTTGCGTGTAGACAGCACTACTAACCGTTTAGAAGCGTTAGTAGAAATTTACCGCATGATGCGCCCAGGCGAGCCACCAACAAAAGATGCAGCTGAAGGATTGTTTACTAACTTATTCTTCTCTGGTGAACGTTATGATCTATCTAAAGTAGGTCGTATGAAGTTCAACCGTCGTGTTGGTAATGCTGATGAAGTAGGTACTGGCATCTTAACAGAAGACGACATAATTTCCGTAATGAAGACGCTTATCGCGATTCGTGACGGTAAAGGTGAAGTTGATGATATCGATCACTTAGGTAACCGTCGTATTCGTTCTGTTGGTGAAATGGCTGAGAACCAATTTCGTGTTGGTTTAGTTCGTGTTGAACGTGCTGTTCGTGAACGCTTAAGTCTTGGTGACTTAGATGCGATCATGCCACAAGACTTAATTAATGCTAAGCCTATCTCTGCTGCTGTTAAAGAATTCTTTGGTTCTTCACAGTTATCGCAGTTTATGGATCAAAACAACCCGTTATCAGAAGTTACGCATAAGCGTCGTATTTCAGCATTAGGCCCAGGTGGTTTAACGCGTGAAAGAGCTGGTTTTGAGGTTCGAGATGTACATCCTACCCATTATGGTCGTGTATGTCCTATCGAAACTCCGGAAGGTCCAAACATCGGTTTGATCAACTCACTATCGTGTTATGCACGTACAAACGACTATGGTTTCTTAGAAACGCCATATAGACGTGTTGTTGAAGGTGTAGTTACCGACGAAATCGATTACTTATCAGCAATTGAAGAGGGTAACTTTGTTATCGCTCAAGCAAATGCTGAAAAAGATATGAACAACAAATTAACTGAAGATTTAGTTAACTGTCGTCATAAAAATGAATTTACACTGAAAACTTCTGCAGACGTTCAGTATATGGATGTATCGCCACAACAAATTATCTCTGTTGCAGCGTCACTTATTCCATTCCTAGAACACGATGATGCTAACCGTGCCTTAATGGGATCGAACATGCAACGTCAAGCTGTACCTACACTTATCGTTGATAAGCCACTTGTTGGTACGGGTATGGAGAAAGTTGTAGCTGTTGATTCAGGTGTTACTGCTGTTGCAAAACGCGGTGGTGTTGTTACTTTCGTTGATGCTTCACGTATCGTTGTTAAAGTTAACGAAAATGAAATGCACGCTGGTGAAGCGGGTATTGATATTTACAACCTAACTAAATACACACGTTCAAACCAAAATACTTGTATCAACCAACGTCCAGTGTGTCGAATGGGTGAGCCAGTTGTACGTGGTGATGTATTAGCCGATGGTCCGTCAACTGATATGGGTGACTTGGCATTAGGTCAAAACATGCGTATCGCATTCATGCCTTGGAATGGTTACAACTTTGAGGATTCAATGTTGTTATCTGAGCGTGTTGCAATTGATGACCGTTTCACCACAATTCATATTCAAGAATTAACCTGTATTGCGCGTGACACTAAGCTAGGGACAGAAGAAATTACTTCTGATATCCCAAATGTAGGTGAATCAGCATTGTCTAAATTAGATGAAGCTGGTGTTGTTTACATTGGTGCAGAAGTTAAAGGTGGCGACATCTTAGTTGGTAAAGTGACACCTAAAGGTGAAACGCAATTAACACCAGAAGAGAAACTTCTCCGTGCAATCTTCGGTGAAAAAGCAGCTGACGTGAAAGATAGCTCTTTACGTGTACCTAACTCAGTTAAAGGTACAATCATCGATGTTCAAATCTTTACAAGAGATGGCGTTGAAAAAGACGAACGTGCTGTAGAAATTGAACAAATGCAATTGAAACAAGTTAAGAAAGATCTTGGCGACGAATTAAGCATCTTAGAAGATGGTATTTTCGCTCGTACTAAGAAATTATTGCTTGCTTCAGGATTAAACGAGTCTGATATTAACTCAATGTCTCGCGACAAATGGTTAACGCAAAATTTGAGCGATGAAGCGCAACAAGCAGAGCTTGAGCAAGTTGCAGAGCAATGGGATAACATCAAAGAAGATTTCGATAAGAAATTTGAAATAAAACGCCGTAAAATTACTCAAGGTGATGACTTACAACCAGGTGTACAAAAAATTGTTAAAGTATACTTAGCTGTTAAACGTCGTATCCAACCGGGTGATAAAATGGCTGGTCGTCATGGTAACAAGGGTGTTATTTCAAACGTAGTACCTGTTGAAGATATGCCATACGATGAGCACGGTGTGCCGGTAGATATTATTCTTAACCCGTTAGGTGTTCCATCACGTATGAACATTGGTCAGGTTTTAGAAACGCATTTAGGTATGGCTTGTCGCGGTATTGGTGAGAAAATCAACCGCATGTTAGAAGCACAAAGAGAAATCCATGAATTACGTAACTTCTTACAAGAAGTTTATAACGTAGGCGAGTCTCGTCAAGAAGTTGATGTAGCAAGTTTCTCTGATGACGAAGTAATTCGTTTAGCAACTAACCTACGCGCCGGTTTACCAATTGCAACACCGGCATTCGATGGTGCAGCAGAGAAAGAAATTAAAGAATTATTTAAACTTGCAGATATGCCACAAAGCGGTCAGTTCATCTTAACTGATGGCCGTACAGGTCGTGAATTTGAACGTCCTGTAACCGTTGGTTATATGTATATGTTAAAACTAAACCATTTAGTTGATGACAAAATGCATGCTCGTTCTACTGGTTCTTATAGCTTAGTAACTCAACAACCACTTGGCGGTAAAGCACAGTTCGGTGGTCAGCGTTTCGGTGAGATGGAAGTTTGGGCATTAGAAGCATACGGTGCTGCTTATACTCTACAAGAAATGCTAACAGTTAAATCTGATGATGTTGCTGGTCGTACTAAGATGTATAAAAACTTAGTTGACGGTGATCATCGTATGGATCCAGGAATTCCTGAGTCTTTCAACGTATTGTTGAAGGAAATCCGTTCGTTAGGTATTAACATCGAATTAGATGAAGATTAATACAAGCAAATAATGAGCTGCATTTATCTATAAGATAAAGCAATGAGGGAAGAAGGCACTTGTGGCCTTCTTCACAAGATTTAACTCCGACAGGAGAAGTGTGTGAAAGATTTACTTAAGTTTCTTAAGCAACAAAATCAAACGGAAGATTTCGATGGTATTCGCATCGGATTAGCATCACCTGATTTAGTTCGTTCTTGGTCATTTGGTGAAGTTAAAAAGCCAGAAACGATCAACTACCGTACCTTTAAACCAGAGCGTGACGGATTATTCTGTGCGCGTATTTTTGGTCCAGTAAAAGACTACGAATGTTTATGTGGTAAGTACAAGCGTTTAAAACATCGTGGTGTTATCTGTGAGAAATGTGGTGTTGAAGTAACACTAACTAAAGTTCGTCGTGAACGTATGGGTCACATTGAACTCGCTAGCCCAGTAGCACATATTTGGTTCTTAAAATCGTTACCATCACGTATCGGTTTATTACTTGATATGACATTACGTGATATCGAACGTGTACTTTACTTCGAATCATACGTAGTAACGGAACCGGGTCTTACGACGTTAGAGAAAAGCCAAATCTTAACGGAAGAAGAATATTTAGATGCTTTAGAAGAGCATGGTGACGAATTCGATGCTCTTATGGGTGCTGAAGCGGTACTTGCATTACTTCAACAAATCGATCTCGATGGTGAAGTTGCTCAAATGCGTGAAGAATTACCTGAAATTGGTAGTGAAACTAAGCGCAAAAAGATCACTAAGCGTCTTAAATTAATGGAAGCGTTTGCTGCTTCAGGTAACAAGCCTGAGTGGATGATTATGAACGTTCTGCCAATTTTACCACCAGATTTACGTCCTCTAGTACCACTAGATGGCGGACGTTTTGCTACATCTGACTTAAACGATTTATACCGTCGTGTTATTAACCGTAACAACCGTTTAAAACGTTTATTAGATTTAGTTGCACCAGACATAATCGTACGTAACGAAAAACGTATGTTACAAGAGTCTGTTGATGCCCTTTTAGATAACGGTCGTCGTGGTCGTGCTATTACGGGTTCTAACAAGCGTCCATTGAAATCACTTGCTGATATGATTAAAGGTAAGCAAGGTCGTTTCCGTCAAAACTTACTTGGTAAGCGTGTAGATTACTCAGGGCGTTCTGTAATCACAGTTGGTCCAACGTTGAAACTTCATCAATGTGGTCTACCTAAAAAAATGGCACTTGAGTTATTCAAGCCATTTATCTACGGCTTATTAGAAAGACGTGGTTTAGCGACTACGATTAAAGCGGCTAAAAAATTAGTTGAACGTGAAGGCGCAGAAGTTTGGGATGTACTTGATGAAGTAATCCGTGAACATCCTGTAATGCTTAACCGTGCACCTACGCTTCATAGACTTGGTATCCAGGCTTTCGAACCGGTACTAATTGAAGGTAAAGCTATTCACTTACATCCATTAGTATGTGCGGCATACAACGCCGATTTCGATGGTGACCAAATGGCGGTACACGTACCGTTAACAATCGAAGCACAAATGGAAGCACGTACGTTGATGATGTCAACAAATAACGTACTAGCACCAGCTAACGGAGAACCTATCATCGTTCCTTCACAGGATGTTGTATTAGGTCTTTACTACTTAACGCGTGACCGTGTTAATGGTAAAGGTGAAGGCATGGTTTTCGTTAACACGAAAGAAGCAGAAAAAGCTTACCGTACAGGTGCAGCTGAGCTTCATGCCCGCGTTAAAATCCGTATCACTGAGCATGTTAAAAATGCTGATGGTGAAATGGAGCCTGTTACTACTTTGCGTGATACGACCGTTGGTCGCGCTATTATGTGGCAAGTATGTCCAGAGGGTTTACCGTACGAGTTAATCGATCAACCTTTAGGTAAAAAGCCTATTTCTAAGTTGATCAACCATGCATACCGTAATTTAGGTCTTAAAGCGACAGTAATGTTTGCTGACCATATTATGTATACAGGTTTCCATTACGCAATGGTAGCTGGTGCATCGGTTGGTATCGACGATATGGTTATCCCTGATGCTAAATACACTATTATTGAAGAGTCTGAAGCCGAAGTTGCAGAAATTCAGAATCAATTCGAGCAAGGTTTAGTTACTCAAGGTGAGAAATACAACAAAGTAATCGATATTTGGACTAAGGCTAACGAAGATATCCTTAATGCCATGATGACTAACTTATCGAAAGAGTCTATTGAAAACAGAGATGGCGAGATGGAAGAGCAAGACTCATTCAACTCTATCTTTATGATGGCCGACTCGGGTGCTCGTGGTAGTGCCGCACAGATTCGTCAGTTAGCAGGTATGCGTGGTTTGATGGCCAAGCCAGATGGTTCAATCATCGAAACACCGATCAAAGCGAACTTCCGTGAAGGCTTAACAGTATCAGAATACTTTATCTCTACTCACGGTGCTCGTAAGGGTCTAGCCGATACAGCACTTAAAACAGCAAACTCTGGTTACTTAACCCGCCGTTTGGTTGATGTTGCACAAGATTTAGTTGTTACTGAACATGACTGTGGCACAACAGATGGTTTATTAATGAACCCACTTATCGAAGGTGGTGATGTTGTTGAACCTCTACGCGAGCGTGTACTAGGTCGTGTAGTTTGTGAAGATGTGTTAATACCAGGTACGGATACAGTATTACTTCCACGTAATACATTAATTGACGAAGCACTTTGTGACGTTATTGAAGAAAATTCAGTAGACCAAATTAAAGTACGTTCAATTATTACTTGTGAAACTGACTTCGGTATTTGTGCACACTGTTACGGTCGTGACTTGGCTCGTGGACACATGATCAACCAAGGTGAAGCAATTGGTGTTGTGGCAGCACAATCAATTGGTGAGCCAGGTACACAGCTAACGATGCGCACATTCCACATCGGTGGTGCAGCATCTCGTGCAACAGCTGAAAACAGCGTACAAGTAAATAACAGTGGTACACTGAAATTACAAAATGCTAAGTTTGTAACCAATTCAGATAAGAAACTTGTTATTACATCACGTTCATCAGAATTGACTATTATTGATGAAATGGGCCGCGTAACAGAAAACTATAAAGTGCCTTACGGTGCCGTAGTTTCTAAGAAAGACGGTGAAGCAATTAATGCTGGTGATGTTATCGCAAACTGGGATCCACATACGCATCCAATTATTACTGAAGTAAAAGGTAAGGCACAGTTTGTTGATTTAGTTGATGGCGTAACGATGGTTCGTCAAACTGATGAATTGACAGGTTTATCAAGCATTGTTATTACTGAAGCAGCACAACGTAATGCAACGGGTAAAGAAATGCGCCCAGCATTGAAATTAGTTGATGCAAAAGGTAAAGATGTAATGATCGCCGGTACTGAAATACCAGCACTTTACTACCTACCAGGTAATGCGATTGTTAATTTAGAAAACGGTGCAGATGTTGGTATTGGTGATGCACTAGCTCGTATACCACAAGAGAGTTCGAAAACACGTGATATCACGGGTGGTCTTCCTCGAGTAGCTGATTTATTTGAAGCACGTAAGCCTAAGCTTCCAGCTATCTTAGCTGAGAAAACAGGTGTTGTTGCATTTGGTAAAGAAACCAAAGGTAAAGTACGTCTTCAAATCACTCAGCCAAGTGGTGATGTTTATGAAGAGATGATTCCTAAAACACGTCAGTTAAACGTGTTTGAAGGTGAGCAAGTTGCTAAAGGTGAAGTTATCGCCGATGGTCCAGAGTCTCCACATGACATCCTAAGATTACGTGGCGTTGCACCAGTTGCAAACTATATTGTTAACGAAGTACAAGAAGTTTACCGTCTACAGGGTGTTAAGATTAACGATAAGCACATCGAAGTTATTGTTCGTCAAATGATCCGTAAGTGTGAAATTCTAGATGGTGGTGATTCTGAGTTCCTTAAAGGGGAACAAGTAGAAGTAGCTCGCGTTAACATTGCTAATCGTGAACTTGAAGAACAAGGTAAGCAGCCAGCAGAATATGAAATGAAGATGATGGGTATTACTAAAGCCTCATTAGCTACAGAGTCATTTATCTCAGCAGCATCTTTCCAAGAAACGACACGTGTGCTTACAGAAGCCGCAGTAGCAGGTAAGAAAGATGATCTTCGTGGCTTAAAAGAAAACGTTATTGTAGGTCGCTTAATACCAGCTGGTACTGGTTATGCGTATCATCAAGAACGTGCAAAAGCGAAAGCTGCTTTTGATGCACATGAAGATACTACGGTTTCAGCAGACGACGCAGAAAAAGCGTTAGCTGATGCACTAAATTCAGATTTATTATCTGAAGGTGAATAAATAGTTAACATAACGTTAATATTTAAACCGATGGTAAAATTAAACTGTTAGGAACACTAAAGTCTTGACAGTTTAAGCTTTGACCTATAGAATTCCGCGACCTTATATTATGTACCACGTGTGCATGATAAAAGGGGAGCGGAATTTTTCGCTTGTAAAGAGTAAAAACGAGCGTATAAATCTTCCCATTGATTGAGATTTATACAAAAAACTATGCAAGCTTTAATTGGCTTGTATCAACTAATCAGGAGCTATAATGGCAACTATTAACCAACTAGTACGTAAACCACGTGTTAGACAAGTAGCAAAAAGTAACGTTCCAGCGTTAGATGCTTGTCCACAACGTCGTGGCGTATGTACTCGTGTGTATACAACTACACCGAAAAAACCTAACTCAGCGCTACGTAAAGTTGCTCGTGTACGTTTAACTAACGGATTCGAAGTAACATCTTACATCGGTGGTGAAGGACACAACTTACAAGAGCATAGCGTGATTTTAATCCGTGGTGGTCGTGTTAAAGATTTACCAGGTGTGCGTTATCACACTGTTCGTGGCGCACTAGATTGTTCTGGTGTAAGCGATAGAAGACAAGGCCGTTCTAAATACG
>CAWVWK010000086.1:0-10594 GCA_963933725.1 uncultured Colwellia sp. | reverse complement strand
AATACAACTTAAAACAACCGAAGCAACCCTTCTATTAGACTTACTCTTACCACAAGGGGGTAAAAGCAAAATAATAGCTGCCAACATAGGCAGCAATATAGGTAAGAAAGTTAAATGAGCAATCATGCTTCTCCCTCACGTTTTTTTGGTTTATCGTCTGTTTTCGTTTGAATGTGATCACCCTCTTGTAAATGACCATCAACATGGTCACTGCCCAGGTCCGTTTTACCTCGAATTGAAAGTATTACCACAAACGCAGTCATCGCAAAGCCAATCACAATAGCTGTCAAAACCAGCGCTTGTGGAAGTGGGTCAGCATAATCGGTACTGTAACCTAGTACTGCAGGTTGATTTAAGCTGAGTCGACCGGACGAAAATAAAAACAAATTGACAGCATAAGAGAGCATAGTCAAGCCAAGAACTACAGTAAAAGTACGCGCGCGTAATATCAGAAAAACACCACAAGCAACCAGAACACCTACACAGGTAGCATAAAGTATTTCCATTACACACCCTCCTTTTTATTCGATATATTAACTGTTAATTGCCCAAGACTCGCTAAAATCATTAGCGTTGAACCTACCACAGTAATATAAACACCTAAATCAAAAACCAAGGCACTAGCCAGTTCAATATTTCCAATCACTGGAATAGCAAAGTAATCAAACCAAGTTGTCATAAATGAACGACCATAAAAAAAGCTACCAACCCCTGTAAACATCGCAATGGCAATTCCAATGGCGGTAATTTTACGGTAGTTAACGTTAAATCGCTCAGTTATCCATTCTGATCCATGTGCAATATATTGCAAAATAAATGCTACGGCAGTTATTAGACCGGCAATAAAGCCTCCGCCAGGAAGATTATGACCGCGTAAAAATATATAAAAAGAAACCAAAAGAGCCAGTGGTAATAATGACTGTGAAATACTCGCTAATAAAGCTGGATGGCGTTCTTTTGCCCAAGGACGCCCTTTACTATCTTGTGTAGGCATAGTTAAAGGTAAATTAACTAAAAGTTTATAAATACCTAATGCTGCAATGGCTAAAACGCAAATTTCGCCTAAAGTATCAAACCCTCTAAAATCAACTAAAATAACATTGACGACATTGGTACCACCGCCACCTGTTTTTGCATTGAGTAAGAAAAAGTCTGATATCGATGTTAAAGGTCGAGTAATTAAAGCATAGGTAATACTGCCAACCACAACACCTAATGTTAATGAGATGCTTATATCTCGTAAAACTCTCACTGAGCTAGACTCTCTTGGCGAGTGTTGCGGCAAAAAAAACAAGGCTAACATTAACAAGGTAATCGTAACGACTTCTACAGTTAACTGAGTTAAAGCAAGATCTGGAGCAGAAAAACGAGTAAAAGCAACAGCCATCATTAAACCAACGACCGACAACATAAGCAGTGCAACAACACGATGACGATACCAAATAACAGTACTTATTGCACCTATCATTAACAAAGCAGCACCGACAGCGTTATGAAAATCAATAGGTATAGAGACTTTATCACCGCTAAGCTGGCTCATTTCAAGCAAAGGCCAACCAGCAAATAGAATAACGACAACAAAAATGAGGACCAAATACCTTTGCAATGAACCATTTTCAATTAAAGCAATTCTCTTTTGGCTCCATGATAGAAGGCGAGATAACATTATATCAAAACTTTTTTTACCATTAAATGAAGGTAAACTCGATTGAAACTTAAACAAATGATTACGTTGCGTATAAATTAGCAATCCGCCTACTATCGCAAAAAAACTCATCAACAGTGGCAAATTAAAACCATGCCAAAGCGAGACTTTATAAGTTGGAATGAAGCCGCCTAAAACGGCTGAAGAGGCCGCTTTGAGAATATTATCGAGTATAAAGTTAGGGAAAATACCCACAGCCAAGCACAATGCAACTAACACCTCAATAGGAACACGCATGTAACGTGGCGCCTCACTAGGAGTTTTTGGGAGATCAACTGGCTCTCCATTAAAGAATACGTCGTGAATAAAACGGGCGGAATAAGCAACAGCAAAAGCTCCGGCAACGGTCGCTAAAATAGGGATAAGCCATGACATTGAGCCAAGTAGTTGTTGATGTAAGGTTTCAGCAAAAAACATCTCTTTTGATAAGAAGCCATTCAGTAAAGGAACGCCAGCCATAGCCGCGGCGGCCACCATAGCTAACGTTGCGGTATAAGGCATATATCGCCACATACCGTTAATCTTCCTCATGTCTCGGGTACCCGTTTCATGGTCAATAATGCCGGTTGCCATAAACAATGAAGCTTTAAAAGTTGCATGATTAATAATATGGAATATAGCAGCAACGGCAGCCAATTTAGTATTAAGACCTAAAAGTAGTGTAATTAAGCCCAAATGACTAATGGTTGAATAAGCTAAGAGCCCTTTTAAATCATGCTTGAATAGCGCTACATAAGCACCAAACAATAAAGTGGTAAGGCCGGTTAAACTGACAATAATAAACCAAATATCAGTGCCCGCTAACACAGGATAAAAACGAGCCATCAAGAAGATACCCGCTTTTACCATGGTAGCTGAGTGAAGGTAGGCACTTACCGGTGTTGGGGCTGCCATGGCATGTGGCAACCAAAAGTGAAAAGGAAATTGAGCTGACTTGGTAAATGCACCCAATAAAATTAAAATCAAGGTCACTTCATATAAATCATGGGCCTGTATGAGCGCCTTGCTTGCTAATATAACGTCTAGATTATAACTGCCAACAATATCGCCAATTATAAGTAGACCGCCCAATAGGGCTAAACCACCGCCTCCGGTAATCGCTAACGCCATGACAGCGCCTTTACGAGCCTCTGATTTATGCCACCAGTAACTAATTAATAAGAAGGAGCTTATACTAGTAAGCTCCCAAAAGAACCATAGTTGAATCACATTATTTGACATAACAATGCCGAGCATTGCTGTCATAAATAACATCAAGTATGCGTATAACTTAGGGATGGAGTCTTTTGAACTTAAATAATACCGAGCATAAAAGATAACTAAAATGCCAATACCTAAAATCATAAAAACAAACAATAATGCGAGACCATCTAACCTAAAAGCAATCTCAATACCTAAGGTTGGAATCCAAGCAAAAGTTTCGCGTATAACCTGGCCTGAATAAATGTCAGAAGCTAAACCTATTGCAATGATTAGGGCGGAAATAGGCATTAATAACGTCAAACTTGTAGATTGGTTGCGCGTTAATTTACCCGTCATGGAGGATATAATACTGCCAATTAAGGACAGCAAGTGTATCCAAAGCAAAGTCATAGACAAACCTTATATATAGCTGGAAAAATATTGCTTAAAAACATAAGCGTATAGTATGCTAGATTATGGTGAACTGGCAAACATAATCGTTGTGAACATTTGTAGATTTTCAAAAAAGGATACTTAATTTGTGGGTAATACCTGTTTCATTAAATAATGATTGGTATAATATACAAAAAATTACCCATTAAGTGAATTTAGCTAGTCTAAAACACCTAATTAAGTGTAGTATTTCTCTAAAGTAAACGGTAAAAAATTGCAAGGTAATTATGAAGAAGCTTGATGGTATCGATTTACAGGTACTAACCATATTATTTGATGATGCCGATATAACTAATAAAGAACTAGCGGCTAAAATAGGAATTGCGCCTTCTACTTGTTTAGAGCGTGTTAAACGTTTAAAACAAAGTGGTGTTATTAAAGGTGCCTACATAGATGTAAACCTTAAAACGCTTGGCGGAAATATAGAGGCCATTGCAGCTATAAGATTACAGCCTTACTCAGAAGAGATTGTGAATAAGCTTCGCGATGACTTACTTTTGTATCCTGAAATTTTAAGCTTGTACCACATGGGTGGAAGTTATGACTATTATATACATATGTCGGTTAAAGACAGTGAACACTTACGACAATTTGTCTTTAAAAACATTACTTCTCGTGACGAAGTAACCACTGTTGAGACATCTATTATTTTTGAGCACAGTAGAAGCTCAATTATGCCAAACTTCACCGATTGATTAATATGGGTTGAAAAGGCACAATGAGTTTGTCCCTAAACCTAAATAAAATTTAAACCAGCAAAGTTCATTTATCTTTATCGATAGTGTCTTCTTTGATGTGAATTCCCTTTTCTCTTATGGCTATTAGTCGAACGAGCGTTATGATTTATTTCTCGTTTTGCATGTTCGGTGCTTGCCATTTTGTTATATTCCTTTTGATTTTCAACCGGCATAACGGCCTTGACCTTATGAGTCTTTTTGATCGAATTTTGATGGTGATTTTGCTTAACAGTATATTTCTCTGATTTAAAATGATCTGTGCTTTTTTGAGGATGATCTTTATAAAATGTTTTATGCTGTTTTCTATTTTGGTTAACTAAATTAATGTTGCCTACTTTAGTGTTAATTACTCCGATGTTATCATTTTTAGTCCTCACTATTTTAGTCCTCACTATTTTAGTGTAATGCTTATCGCCTCCGTTTTTTGACACATGTCTATTACTTGATGCATACACTCTTTGAGCCTTCGAACTTTTCTGACGATTAGTACTTACATACTTAGGCTTATTAATCTTTTTGTTCGTTGAGCTTAAATGGCGTAACTTGTCATATTGTTTCTTTGCTCTAAGACTCTTACCTCTGGCATGTGTTAATTTTTTACTCGCGTTTTTGGAAATATATTTAGGCCCGCTTCTACCAATATATTTTTTGTGTAGTTTTTTATTGGAATACGCTACCCCTTTTCTATGGCTAGGTTTATGGTGCCAGCGTTTACTATATCCTTGTGAAACAATATGCGCTCTACTTCTGTAGTATCGAGTGTTTATCGGATTAATAGTGACTAAGTGTCTGTTATACCAACGAAATGCATTAAAATAATAATTCACTTGAATTGTTACAGGTTTATACCAATAAACCCCACCATAGTAGGCTGTTGGATAGGTCGTAGGGTAAGGCCAACAAATAGGAGGGTATTGATACCATGGCCAACTGCCATAGATTACTTTTGTATTGTAAACAGGTACATAAACGATATCAGGTTCACTAGAAACTAAGACAATATTATCTTGCTCATAAGTGACTTCCATTTTATCAATATTTTCTAAGTTACCACTCTTTTTAGCCTTTAAGCGAAGTTTCTGAATTGCATCAAGCACACCTTCTTCATCATTTAAAAAAGCATCACCCAGTTTTTTGGTCCAAGACAGCTCTATACTTAATTGATTTAAAACCTTAGCAAAAGGAACGAGTGCTTTAACACTTGGATCCCATTTTTTATCTTTTAGCAGGTCGTTATAATCAGTTTGGTCATTAACTTGCTCTTTTTCCGCCCAACGCTGTGCCTCTATAACTTCTAATGGATAGGTGGAGGCAATTAAAATATGAGTGAGTAAACTATCGGGGTATAATGCGATAGGGGCTAATAATTGAGCAAACTCTGCTTCACTATACACGACACTGTCATTACCGGGCTTATCTAGTGTTGATTGTTCATTATCAGCCTGTAGTTTAAAGCTAATTGAAGATAATATTAACGATAAAATGAAAACTATCAAGGTATAGAATTTGGGATGTAATTTCGGATGGGATACGTTCATAAAACCTCTCTGCTTATCTCTGCTTAATACATAAAGTGCCAATTTATAACAGTTGCACTGTATTTTATTGATACTATCAATGTTAACTGAATGTAAGCTGAACAAAATTTTAGAATGTATTAGCTTCCTCTGCACCTCCTATGAACTAGCTTTAATAACTTTCTTAAGACTTTAATATTAAGCGCTAAATTTTAACCGAAACAAAGCCCCGCCTAAAACCTTGGAGTCTAAAATTATTAGCTCCCCTTGATAGCTTGCAACTAAGTCTCTTACAATTGCCAACCCAATACCATGCCCGTTGTGATAAGTGTCTGCTCGCGTACCTCTTGTTAAGATGATTTCTTTTTCGGCAGCATTAAGACCAATTCCGTCATCTTCAATGTCAATAACGATGCTTGAAATACCATCAACCTCCTTGCTTGTTGCCTTTATACTTACCGATGACAGCATCGCTTTATAAGCATTATCTAGAATGTTTCCTAATATTTCTAACAAGTCGGCTTCATCCCCCTTAAAAATAAGCCCTTGCGCAATAGAAATCGTTAATTTACATTGCTTATCATAATAAATTTTATTTAAGGTAACCAAAAGCCGACTAACAACGTTTTCTACACTTACGCCTAGATACCATGAAGACTCGCCTGCACTTTGTGCTCTCTTTAATTGATGTTCAATTACTTTATCAATAACTAACACCTGTTCTCTAGTGCTGTTATTTAAGTCTTGTTGGCTTTGTATAATTGCGAGTGGATTTTTCAAACTGTGTGCTAAATTTGCAAGCGCGTTTCTATAACGCGTTCGCTGATTTTGCTCGGTATCGAGTAACGTATTCAATTGATTGGTTAGACTTTGTAGCTCAATAGGATAGTTATTATCAACTTTACTTCGTTTGCCCTGCTCAATATCGTGTATTTGCCTTTGTAATTGTTTTAACGGCTTTAATACCCAAATTAGCCAGAGAAACTGAATAAGAGTAAATAGTATCATTAGGGTAATAATCCAACCCCACAAAGCTTGTTTGAAACTATTTAACGAGACAAAAAAACTACTTTTATCCTTAAGTATATGTAAGGTTATTGGAAATAAGTTTTCTTTACCATTGAGCATACTCGAGAAGCTGACACTATAGCTCAAGAGAAAGTGTGATGTTTGGTCAACAGGAAAATCTGAAAAAGTTGTTTCACCTACAGCTGGCTTATCAAGCGTTTGCTCGAGTTTACTTACAGCCAAAGACTTGGAGCGCCACAAAATATTATTCTTTATTGATTTATCAAGGGAATTTATAGGCGATGTAATAACAGCGTACACCCCAGATTGGATTACATTAAACTTAGTTTCTAACAAATCACTTGGCATCAAAAGTGTTGAATTTTCAATTTCTGTAATAGCGAGTATGCTATAAGCATATGCTTTAAGCTCATTTTCTGTGGCTTTATGCAGTTGACTGTCAAATGCTTTACTTAGCGTTAAAGCAATAACTGGGAGCATAATGAACACCATTAAAAGCGTGCTCAAAAAAAGCCGATATTTTAAAGAGTTTAATTTCTCAGGGTATCTCTTGAAATCAGTCATGCAAAACTTTCATTCTGTACCCATGGCCTCGAAGTGTTTCTATAAACTTCGACTTATTCTTTGGATCAAGTTTTTCCCTTAACCTTTTAACAAACACTTCAATAACATTTGAGTCGAGATCAAAATCTTGATCATATAAATGCTCAGTAATAACCGCTTTTGATTTTACTTTTCCCATATTCAGCATTAAAAATTCTAAAAGCTTATATTCATAACTACTTAATTTTATCGGTGCGCCATCGACACAGACCTCAAAAAGTAAAGTATCAATCGTCACACCACCATTTGAAATTAACGGATTTGATTGCCCAACAGAACGACGAATCAAAGCATTTAGCCTTGCAACTAATTCTTCTAATTGAAAAGGTTTACTTAAATAATCATCTGCACCAGCGTCTAAGCCAGCAACTTTATCTTGCCAAGTATCTCGTGCAGTTAAAACCAAAATAGGTAAGTTAATATTTTGTTTTCTTAAAAGCTTAATTAAGGAAAGGCCATCCATTAAAGGCAAGCCAATATCAATAATAGCGACATCGTAGTTAAACTCTTTCGCATGATAATAACCACACTCTCCATCACTGGCAATATCTACGATATATTTTGACTTCTCAAGGTGGGCAACAATATTGTTTTGCAGTGATAAATCATCTTCAACTAATAATAAGCGCATAAAATTACTTCATCTTCCCAATTGCATTTATAACTGCGTCATTCTGCCTGAAGCAGCATCTACAAATATTGTTAAAACCTTTCCGTTCTTATCGACTAACTTAACGCGGTAGCCTTTGCCATTTCCAGAATTACTGGTGTTAATGCTTAAAACTCTCCCACCATAACGACTTTTTACCATCTGACCTGCCTGTCTTGCATTAATAACTCTATTAGCATAAGCCAGATTGAGATCACGTTGCTTGATAACAGACTGTTCGTATTGATATGGCGTAAGCGTGTTATTGGATTTACTGTTATGACTATCAAAGCTACTTCCCTTTAATAACGATGATTTATAGGCTGGATCAATTGAACTAGTAGAAATGACAAAAATAGGGCTTGCCATTGCAATAAGAGGGGAGAAAATTGTCATTGTTATGATTAAAAATTTATGATTCATTGAGGGCTTTTGAACGGTTCGATGAAAGAGCTAACATTTAATAGCAGTATTAAATAAGTGCGCTACTTTTCGATGAAAAAAGGTTAAAGATAATACCTAAAAAAGGCTTGAGCAAGTCAAGTCCATAAATACAACTACTCGTTAATATTTATAAGAAACAGTAACTGCCACGAATATCTACACGATATTTTACATAGTTCACCTAGAGGTGATTCAATTTTTCACATGCCATAACCTTGATGGGCTTTACGTTTAACTCGATCTCAACTTAATCCTTCAATTGTGGTATAACCTGCGCTGAACGGTTTAATTTTTTAAGCTCTTTAAATTTTTCCGTATCCATTGGTTTGCCACGCTCTCTTTTCGAGATAGGTAAGCTTACTTGCTGACTCAGGCAATAAAAACTCTATATCTCTATTATATGAATTTGATAACGAGTCTTCAGCGAAACAGCTGTTAAAATTAACACTAATGCAAAAATAAAAAGATTATTCTTTAATCCTTAAATTTTAATTTATTAATAATAATTATATGGTTTGAATATAGCATGTAAGATATTTATTGTAATCAACTTTAAAAAAAATACATCGCTAAAATAAGCGTTGTGATAAATCGTGATAATCCTATAAACTTTCTAGTTTCTTAGTCGCTCTTTTGCTCATAACTTAAAACATACTTCACTAGCTATAGTTTTGATAAGAATATCTTTTAATATCGTTAAGGTTTAAAGTTTTACCTTGCTCTTCGTGAGGATTTCCCTCTGGCTAACGCTTTATTTCTTACCGTTTTTTTATTCGGCTTGTTATAACTTTTGGGTGTTTGGGGTGCTGTTAAATCGGGTTCAAAGCCTGGATACCATTCCTTAATAATCGTTTCATCTATCTCTTTTTCTACAGCTTCGACTAACCAATCCTCACTAGGGCTTACCAATGAAATAGCTATTCCGTCATTTCCGGCTCTACCTGTTCTCCCTATTCTGTGTATATAGTCTTCACTTTGGTAAGGAAGTTCGTAATTTATGACATATTCAAGCTGTACAATATCGATTCCTCTTGATGCAATATCTGTCGCAATAAGCGCTCTTATAGATTTATCTTTAAAACGCTGAAGCGCCCTATCTCTTGCCCCCTGAGACTTATCGCTATGAATGGCTTCAGATTTGATACCATCTTTTGTCATTTCTTTAGCAAGCATATCAGCTGTTTTTTTAGTACGAGTGAAAACCAGTACTTGTTTCCAATTCTTTGATCCTATCAAAAAAGAAGTTAACTCCCTTTTACGGGATTCATCAACCGTATATATTTTTTGTTGTACATTGTCTGATGCTGTATTTTGTTCATCCAGTTCAATTATTACTGGATTGTCTAAATGTTTTTTACTAAAACGATAAACATCGTCATTAAATGTTGCTGAGAATAGTAAAGTTTGGCGTTTGCTTGTAATAAGCGACAAAATAAAATCTATATCATCTTTAAAACCAAGATCGAGCATTCTATCTGCTTCATCTAAAACAACAGAAGTAATATCAGATAACGTAAATTCTTCGGCTCTTAAGTTATCTATTAACCTTCCAGGTGTTGCAATAACAACTTCTGCACCCGACTTTATTTTCCCTAATGCTTCCTTACCACTTACACCGCCATGAATAACAGAGACGGTTAATTTAGTACCATTTACATAATTCATAAAATTTTTATGAACTTGTTGCGCCAACTCACGCGTAGGAACAAGGATAAGTGCTTTTGGCCCTGACTTTTTGAGGTTAACAGAAAGAGAGCTTATTAATCGATGTAATAAAGGTAAGGCAAACGCAGCTGTTTTACCTGTACCAGTTTGTGCCCTTGCCATAACGTCTTCGTTAGCTAAAATAGCAGGAATAGCTTTTTCTTGTATCGGTGTAGGTAGTTCATAGCCTAACTCTGTTAACGATTTTAATAGTTTGTTATTTAATGCTAAAGAAGTAAAGCTCATTAGGTGCACCATTTTATTTATAAGGCTAGTATTATTCTAGCAATTAAAAGAAATATTAAAAAAAATTTATAAAAGCAAAAAGCCCGTAGTCAACGACTACGGGCTTTTGATATGATGGTGGAGGGAGGTGGATTCGAACCACCGAAGGCGGAGCCGTCAGATTTACAGTCTGATCCCTTTGGCCACTCGGGAACCCCTCCACGGGGCCTATTATATCAACTTTAGTTGATTATAATTTTTTGCTAATAAATTAGCTTAATTTAAAGTCTAACAATGTCCTACTCTCACATGGGAACTCCCACACTACCATCGGCGCTACTGCGTT